>JAMCZD010000239.1:0-1520 GCA_023473405.1 Candidatus Omnitrophota bacterium | reverse complement strand
TGGGGGCGCGGATGCCTTCATCCGCGCGTGTGCCCTCAGCGTTGGACATCGAAAAATGGCAATTCTTAATCGAGTCCAGAGTGGCCAAGCATACCTTTCAATGACAAATGACCAATTTTCAATTTCGACCCATCACAATGGGGCCTCAAGTTACCAACTATTGAGCAAATCGATCATCTGCCGCAGGCGTCCGTAGTTGCGGCGGTCGAAACCAAAGGCGATCCGCGGCAGGTTCACCCAGTCCTGGTCCTCCCGTTCCTCCGGCAGGGCCTTGATGATCCGTGCCTTAGGACCTGAAATAATGTCGGCGAAATCCTCGTTCAGGGCATCCAGCGCCGATGGCGAGGGAGGGTGATTCAGCCGGATGACAAACAGTTCATGGACAAACCGGCTCGAATGATAGTTGCGATAAAACCGGGTGATCCACCGGACCGCCTGATCGGCGCTGTCGGTGTATTGGTAGAGATACAAGTCCTCCGGCGAGATCAGTTGGTTGCGCAGGAGATGCTCGCGGACTTGTTTGTCCCAGGTCTTCCAGTACGTGCCCCCCGGACGATCGATCAGCACCAGGGGCATCAGGCGGCTCTTACCCGTCTGCATCAGGGTCAATGCCTCATAGCCTTCATCCAGGGTGCCAAAGCCGCCGGGGAACAGGACAACGGCATCGGAATGGCGGATAAAAATCAATTTCCGTGTAAAGAAGTACTTGACATTTATCAATTTCCTGTCACTTTGAATGACCGGGTTGACCGCTTGTTCCCAAGGCAGCCGGATGTTCACCCCGAAACTCATGTCCGGACCGGCCCCCTCATGTCCCGCCTGCATGATCCCCGGTCCCGCCCCGGTGATCACCATGAAGCCGGCCTCGGCCACTTTTCTGCCGAACTCGACGGCCTGTTGGTATTCGAGCTTATGTGAGTTGGTGCGGGACGAACCGAAGATAGTGACCTTGCGGCGATTCGCGAACGGGGCGAAGAGCTTGAAGGCGTAACGGAGCTCGCGCACAGCGGTCTGAATGACACGCACGTCACCGCGATCAGCGACATCGCACAGCAGTTTCAGGCTGGTTTCGATAAGATCGGCCACCAGGTCCGGGTTTTGGCCTCCTCCTTTGGCGGCGATTAACTCCTGAATCCGGCGCTTGATTTCGGGATCGGTTTGCGCTTTGTCCATGCGCGGATAATAATCCATTCCCGGCATTTTGCAAAGACGGCGCCGCAATCATTTCGTAGAGCAGTCCTCCGAGTCTGCGGTTCTTTATCCGATGCGGCAAAGGGTCTCGTCGGATTCGAGGTCGGCCAGCAATTGGGCCACGGTTTTAACCTGGCCGGGCAAGACCAAATCAGGGGCAATTTCGGCGAGCGGCTGCAGGACGAATCGGCGCTGATGCGCCCGCGGGTGCGGCAAGATGAGGCCGGGTGTGTGGCGAGTCTGGGTCCCAAAGGCGATCAGGTCGAGGTCAAGCAGGCGCGGTTCATTGGGGACTCGAGCGGGTGGGCGCCCGAATTCCATTTCGAAGC
>JAMCZD010000082.1 GCA_023473405.1 Candidatus Omnitrophota bacterium | reverse complement strand
GATATCTGTGTCCGTGCGTGTCTTGCATCGTTCGCACGATTGCCAAGCCCCGTGGGAGGCGCAACTGGTCAGGTTCTCGGACGCCGTGATGGCATAAATGCCGCCCAGACCCGGCACCTGGCGAAAGACATACGTCAGGGCATCGGCCATCCATTGGCGAACCGCGGGTTGCGAGGTGCAAAGTGCGATGAACCCGTTTTCCTGAACGCCGCCCAACTCGGCGCGGTTCTTGAAGAATGAAGCCGGCATCGCCCGCGGTTCATTCATATAAAGGTAAACGCCAATGCCGTATTTCCGGGCACGGTCCACCAAAACCCGCAGGTTGGCCAAACGCCTCTCGTGATCGACGCCGAACTCGGGGAATGTCGCCCCGCCCGGAGCCAAATCACGCAGCACCGCGTGCAGCCAAACGCCGTTCACTCCCACAGCCGCGAGCCTTTGCAGGAAACCGTCCGGATACGGGTCCAATTCCGGGTGCAACAGTGGATCGCCATACAGGGCAAGGTACGAGTAAACAAGCCGCAGGGAAATCGGCTCGTTCGCATTGGGCGCAGGTGCAGAGCAGGAGGCAGACGGAGCACTGAGCTTCCGGACGAACTCGAAACGCGGTTCCGCAGGCTTGCGCATTTCCTCGCCGAACTCTTCCTCGACCACGCGCCGAATCTCGGCGGCACGGCGTCGCGCCGCGTCGTCCGGCGCCTGGTAACGGATGCGTTCGCACCCGGGCTTTAGACTCCCCAGTTTGATCCAGAGAAAGTCATCTTCGCGCAAGGCGAAGGCCAGCCGTTCCGGAGTCATGTCCAAGAGCGCCAGTAATTGGTCGTAGGGCAAGAGATGCCAATTGCGCCGGATCAGCGTGATGTAACCGCGCGTCTTCATCTCGGGCGGAACCAGCTTCGCAGGCGGCAGCCCCATCGATGCCGCTAACGCTTCCACGTTCTCCGCCGAGGTTCCCATTATGGCCGCCAGCTTGGCGGGCTCCACCAAATTCCAGTTGCGCCACACGAACTCGTAAACACGATCCGGGAAGTAACGATCGACAATAGGCGCCGGCGCACTCCCCTCGGGCAGGACCGCCTCGATCCCCGCCCCGCGCGCCAGCGCGCACAGAAGAAAGCCGCCTATCAATTCGGCAAAGGTTGTGAGTCTTAACATGGCATGCTCCAGTTCCGGATTTTCCTGTTCGCTCGCCGGACCCTGGGATAGCGCAGACTTCGTTGCTTTAACCCACGGTCCGGGGAGCAACTCGATCGTTGCAGGTGAATCACCGTCTGACAAGTAAACTCGCTAACCAGGCCTCGCCATCCATCCGACGCTGACCCGCAGGCAACAAATTGTGAATTAATTAATCAAGAAAACATTTAAACAGCCTAAATATACCTGAATCGGTGTGGGTTATTACCCGGCACCAGCAATAGATTGTGGATTAGCCAACAGTGGTTATCGGACCGGTTTTCGTGGGTCAATGGCGCAATTGCATGAACAAGAGTCGTGATGGTCTATGGTTAATGGGCCCCGAGATAAAGCTCAGCTAGACAATGCCGAAGTAGCTGTCCCAGAGCGCGCCGGTCGCAGTTGGATTTCCCGTGCCGGGCGTATAATGCTCGGAGCTGCCAAGACCCTGCGCAATCACGCCATATTGAGCGTTGACCATCTTGGAATCTCAGGGGAAAAAAAGGTTACACCAGCCTCCGCCTATTCGATTTCTTTTCTGTTTTATAATTCTGTTTTTGTTGCAGAGCTGTTTTTTGCCGCCAGTTTGTTATTTGCACCTCAAGCTATGGGCGCAATTACAGTAGACGCGCTCAGCAGCATGGTTGACAAAGGCACCAAGAATCCGGTCACTTGGTCACACACGGTCGGGGGCGGTGTTGGCCGCCTATTGATCGTTGGAACCTCGAATAAAGACGGCGATAATTCGGTGACCAGCGTGACCTGCGGCGGCAGAGGTCTCACTCGCACAGGATTTCAGGCCGGACCAAACGCCGAAAACCGTGTTTCGATTTGGTTTCTGCTGGCTCCGGAAATAGGAACCGCCAATGTCGTCGTCACGCTCAGTAAGAAGGACAAAGTGGTTCTTGGAACGGTTTCATTCACCGGTGTCGACCAGCGCCTTCCTGTTGGGGAATTCGCCTCGGCATTCGGGATTAGCGCGAATCCTTCCGTATTCCTAAATAGCGCGTCAGATGAAATTCTCATCGATGTCTTGGCGGCGGACGGCAACGCTTCTGGCGCCACAGCAGACGCGGATCAAACGCGGTGCTGGAATCTGAAGACCGGTACCGGACATGCGCAATTAACTGGAGGGGGCAGCACCAAGCCCGGGATAAATTCATTAGCGATGTCATGGACGCTGGACGACCCGAAGCCCTGGATTATCGGGGCAACTGCCCTCAAGCCCCTCCCTTTCGCGGACATTGCCACCACGCAAACAGGGCCTGCGAGTGCGTTCGCTGTGTCGGACTTGACCTACAGCATCACCGTTACGAATCTCGGACCGAACACCTCCAGCAATGTCATTGTCAGCGATACGCTGCCAGACGGCGTCGCATTTGTCAGTGCCTCCGGTGGTGGCGCCGTTAGCAATGGCATCGTTTATTGGACTATCGCCAGCTTGCCCACCAACGCCACGACGAATTTCACTCTCATCGCCAACACCCGATACAGCGGAGTCCTAACATGTGCTTTACAGCTTGCCCCCGGGCGGCAACGTCACCGATAGCTTCAGCTACACGGTAACCGACGGCACGGCAACCGCTACTGCCACCGTGGTGATTAGTATCCAGCCCGACCCCGCCGGAACCAACTGCAACCTGGTGGCCTATAGGCTGGTCGATTGCAAACCGACGATGACCTTTGCCGGTGTGCCCAGCTACAGCTACGTGGTGCAGCGCACCCAGGACCTTCCCGGCGCACCGGTCTGGACGGACTTGACGACCACTAACGCACCGGCCAATGGTTTGTTCCAATTCACCGATCCGAACCCGCCGGGCGGGAACCTCTATTATCGCGCAATCAACCTTTAGAGCGGAAGCGCGGATGCCTTCATCGGCCGGTAATCTAACCAAAACGATATAAACAAATATGGAAAGCCTGACCTTGGGATCGGGCCGGGATATCACCTTCTCAGGCGGCCCGGGCGACTATTTCGTGCTCAATATCTCCGGTAAAATGGCCCTGTCCGGCGATGCCAGCATCGGAGGTGTATCAGGTTCCCATGTCCTGGTGAACCTCTACAACAACACAGGCCCCATGGGAACCGCCGCTCAAGTGGATAACCTCATCAACGGCACCATATTGGCCCCCTACGACGACCCCAGACCGTGGGATAAAGGCCCTTCCATGTGGCTCCTCATGGGAAATAGAGATGAAAGGGCCGGTTCCTGCGCGACAAATGCGAATCTGTAATGGTCAGATGCGGTATTGGAGGAGCTTTTCGTTGGCGGTTTGCAGTTGCTTGCTGGTCCGGTTTTTGTGGCGAAGGGCGATGGCGACGAACAAGGCATCGACCAACGCAAGCTGCGTTACGCGCGAAGCCAGGGGCGCCTGGAAATACCGGATTTCGCTTGGCGTGGCATAAAGGGTTACGTCGGCGAAGGCGGTGATGGGCGACTTCATGCAATTGGTCAGGCAAATGGTGGTTGCGCCTTTTTCCCGGGCGATCTCGAGGCATTGGACGGTCTCGCGGGTGCTTCCGGAGCACGAGATGGCGAAGGCTACGTCACCTTTGCCGAGCTGGGTGGCGGCCACCAATTGCATGTGCGAGTCGCATTGCGCCGAGGCCAGCAGCCCAATCAACCGCAGTTTGCAGCAGGCGGTGTAGGCGACCGGGTAAGACATGCCAATCGAGAATATTTCGATCCGGCGGCCGCTTTCGAGCATGCGCGACACCTTTTCGAGGGTTTCCTCGCTGTTGATTTGCAGTGTCTCCTTCAAGCTCTGCTCGTGGAATTGGAAAACGCTTTCAAACAGTGAAGAATCCTGGCTTCCATTCCCCCTGCTTTGGGCCGAGAACCCTCCCTGCGCCAGCTCGCGTGCCAGCGCTATTTTGAAGTCGGCAAAGCCTTTGGTCCCGAAACTCCGGCAGAATCCAACGATGGACCCGACGCTGGCTCCCGATCCGCGGCGCAGCTCGGATATCGAGGAAGTAACCACTCTCTCCGGGTCCTGCATGACGTACTCGGCAATGAGGCGTTCGGTGGGATTCAGGGAAGGCAGGGTGGCCTGCAAATGGGCTAACAACGGGCGTTTCGAGGCCGGTGCGGGTTGTTCATCATCGGTGTCAATTTCGGGGCTTGGTGAATACATTCTTTTCATTTCGTTCAGACAAACAGTGAAAAATGAGCAGGCTGTGAACTCATTCCAGCCGGCTTAATGGTTTTGGAGTGGATAACGGCCCCATTTCTTGGCCGTTTCATAAAAGGCTAGAATATTCCGGATCGGCACCTCTGGCTGAACATTGTGGGCGGGGGCGATGATCAAGCCGCCCCCTCTGCCGGCGGTTTGCAGGCGGAGCTTGACTTCGTTGGCGACATCTTCCGGCGTGCCAAAAGGCAACACCTCCTGAATGTCCACTGTCCCCCATAGAGTCAAGTGTTTACCAAAGTCCCTCTTGACCCGCGCCGGGTCCATCGCCTTGGGCTGGACCGGGTTCAGAATATCCAGGCCGACTTCAATCAGGTCGCCGATAATCGGGTAAATGTTGCCGTCGGAATGAAAGGCAATCTTGACCTCCGGGTTGAGGTATTTCCATTCCGAGAACAGCTTGGCGTAACGCGGCTTGAAGAATTCGCGGAACAATTGCGGCGACATCAACATCCGGTCCTGGATGCCGAAATCATCGCCAATCCAGATAATGTCCACCCCCAATTCCACCAGCTTTGAACCCGCCACCTGAATCCATCGCATCAGGTGATCGAGGTACGCGTTCATGAAGTCCTTCTCGTGCACGAGGTCCATCAGGACTTGCTGCATCCCGCGAAGGTACCAGGCCAGCTCGAACAGGGTGCAGGCGGCGCCTCCCATGATGCCGTATTCGCCGCCGTATTGGGCGATCAATTGACGGGTGCCATCGTAACGGTCCGCCCGCGAAAAATCCGGCAGGGTGTATTCGGACGGGTCTTTGAGGTCGGCCAACGGATGCCGCACCATCTCGGTATAGGAACCACCCGCCGCATTCTTGAACCAGCGCCAGCGGATGCCCCATTCATCGGTGTATTCTTCGCTGGGGTCCGAATAGAAACTGGTGCACGGCCCCACCCACGAGATGAGAAAATCGTGCTCCATGAGAATCGGCAAGGGACCGCCGGCGGCTTTGTACGTTTCCGTCTGCTCTGAATCCACCCCCATGTGGCGCAGCATCGTTTGCTCGGCCTCGGGTGTGTACCAGGCGCAGAGAGGCACCCGGTCCGGTTCCTCGTGATGAATCGCCGTCAGCAATCGTTCTTTGTGCGTCATAGCGGAAGCAAAATTTGCGGGTTTGAATTAAAATCAATATTTTATTTGCTTTATGAATGAAATTTAGAGAGGCGCATTCCCCTTGGCAAGAGGTTTCTCGCTTGCGCGCGTGCTGCTGGTCAATAATTGAAAACAACGAAACCTGAGGCGTAACTTCCAGGCAAGCAAGGGCGGGACTCACTCATCCCTTTTCCGAAGCCGGGTTCGAGCGGCCGCGAATTCGCCCGAGGCACTCCCGCGATTGTTTGCACCATTGGGTGCAGCCCGAATCCTGCCTGGGCTTTCGCACTTCCCTGCGACACGCTGGACAGGCGCGAACCGGCTCATCCTTCCAAAACTCGAGCTCGCCTCCGCAATGGGGGCAGGCGATCGTGACGATGTCCTCCGGCCGCCAATAACGCATATCCTGGCCGGGGCAGCGCAACTCCGACATGGCATCGATTATGTTAATTGATCAACGGCGCTCCGGATGGCGCGGATATGTGCCGGAGTTGTGCCGCAACAGCCGCCGACGATCTTTGCCCCGGCTTCGATCAATGTCCTTACTCGACCAGCCATTTCCTCGGGTCCCTCGGGAAAAACGTCCACCCCATCGATGTTCTTGGGCAGTCCTGCATTGGCATGGACCAGGATTGGCGTTTTGCCCGCCGTCGGACGCATCTCCCTGACGACGTCGATCATACGTTCCATGCCGTTGCCGCAGTTGGCCCCGACGATATGCGCCCCCGCCTCGATGGCCTTTTGGGCTGCCTGCGCGGGCGAAACTCCCATCATGGTTCGGTATTGTCCCTTGGCGCCGCGCTGGAAGGTAAAGGTGCAGATGACTTCGCAACCGGTGTTCTCGCGGGCCGCGCGCACGGCTATGGCGGCTTCATCGACGGCGCTCATGGTTTCGATGCACAACGCATCGGCGCCGCCTTTCGCGAGGGCCATGGCCTGTTCCTTGAAGGCTTCATACAAGTCCGCCTCGCTCACTTCGCCGGTTACCAGCATCTTCCCGGTGGGCCCCATCGAGGCAATGACCCATTTGTCCGGCCCGGTCGCCTCGCGGGAAATCCTGGCGGCGGCCTCGTTGATCTCGGCTGCGCGATTGGCCAAGCCGTAGTGTTCGAGCTTGAAGCGCGTGCCGCCAAAGCTATTGGACTCGATCATGTCGGCCCCGGCCTCGATATAGCTGCGGGCCACATCGAGGACGTCGGCACGCTGAGTAATGCACCAGAGTTCGGGACATTCGCCGGGCTTCAGGCCTTTCTTCTGGAGGAAGGTGCCCCATGCCCCATCCGATACCAGAATTTTGCCTGATTGCACCGCGGCGAGGATTGTTTCTCTTTTCATCTTTTAGCTTTCTTTGCTGCGTAACCCATGACGGCGCAGGGCTAGTTCTCAAGCCGTTTGGTTCCCAAGACATCGAATTTAGATCAACTCTGTTTCAGGGCACCGGCAGCGTCAAGACAATATCCCGACACCCTTCGCTTGTCTTAAACCATCGAACCGGTCA
>JAMCZD010000346.1 GCA_023473405.1 Candidatus Omnitrophota bacterium | reverse complement strand
GTTCGTCCAATACCCTGCCCACCGGGTCCGGCAACGAAGCCACTTCCCGCAATCCATTGGCTTGCAGGGCCTTAACGGTGGGGAAATCGGTCGAGGTGGTGGCGCCGGCGACGTAGGCGTTGCCGGTTTGGTCGACGGCGATAGACGAGCCCTGGTCATCGCCATTGCCGCCCAGGAAACTGGAGTAGACCAAGGCAGAGCCGGCGGAATTAATCTTGGCGACAAATGCATCCCAAGTGGCACCTCCGAAGGTAGGCTGCCAAGGGTTAACGGTGGGGAAATTGGTTGACGATGTGACGCCGTCCAGGTAAGCGCAACCGGAGCTGTCCACGGCGATCCCACCCAATTCCTTGCCGCTGCCGCCGAGGTAGGTGGAGTAGACGAGGGCGGACCCGGTTGGATTGAGCTTGGCGACAAACACGTCTTCTGTCCCGGCATTGGTGGCCTGCAGTGGACTTGCGGTGGGGAAATTGGTGGAAAAGGTGTCACCGGACACATAGGCGTTGCCGGCCGGGTCCAAGGCAATACTGCGGCCCACGTCATTCCCGCTTCCCCCCAGGAACGTCGAATAGACCAGGGCCGTGCCGGCGGGATTGAGCTTGGAAATAAAGGCGTCGTATCCGCCGCGCTCGGCTGATTGCAATGGGTTGACCAGGGGGAAATCCTTGGAAGAAGCATACCCAGTCAGATAAGCGCAGTTGGCATCGTCCACCGCGACGTCAATGGCGCTGTCATATGGGCCGCTGCCGCCCAGGCTGGAGCTGTATTTGAGCGAACCATCGGGGCCGAACTTGGCAAGCAGCACCGCGAAACGGTTCGTATACGCTGAAGCCGCGGGAACGAGGCCGGGGAAATTAGTGGAAGATGTATCGCCCACGGCATAAATGCCACCGGACCGGTCCACAGCCACGCCCGAGAATTCGTCGCTGCCGCTGCCGCCCAGGTAAGTGCTGAAGATGAGCGCCGACCCGGTCGAGTTGAGTTTCGCGACAAAGCCGTCGCGGTCGCCGCCGCCGAACTTGGGCTGGGCTGCCGCGGCGACGGGGAAATTGGTCGAGAAAGTGACGCCGGCGACGATGGCGTTGCCGGCATTGTCCACGGCCGCATGAAACCCGCGGTCCACTGCGTTACCACCCAGGTAAGTGGAGTATATAATAGCGGTGGCGGAAGGATTTAGTTTCGTAACAAAAACGTCGTAACTGCCGCTCAGCTTCGAAGACACGGCGTGGGAAGTTGGCAGATCGGGCGAATCGGTCTGACCCGCGACATATATGTTGCCCGCGCCATCCAGCGCAATACTGTAGGCTTGGTCCTCGCTGCTGCCGCCGAAATAAGTGGAAAAGGCCAGAACGGGATCGATAAAGAGCGGTTCAGCCGGATCGAATTTGCCCAACTGGAAGCGAACCGTCTCCGGGGACTCTCCTTTGGCGAGCACGAAGCGAGCAGGAACCTCGCGGCGTGTTCCGTTGATTTCCTGGTAGGCCAGGAGTTGGTGGTGCCATTGCTCTCCGTCTTGGGTTGACAAGAGCAGGCCGCCTTTGGTGTCGATCTCCATCTTCTTCGCCCCTTGGAATTCGAGGGCAATAACGCGCGGATCGGCGCCGGGGGCCACGACAAAATCGTATTCGAGGTTTTGTTGGTTGCCGTAGAAAGCCAGGTCAATCCCGGGGTAAACGCTCGAATAACAGACTTTGGCGTAGGTGGGAATACCGGTGCGCCAGGACCGGGGATCGGTTCCCCTGAAATAATTGACCTTTCCCGGCAGAGGTTCGACGCCGGTTATTTGCGGGTGATCGCTGGCGCCCGCCAGGTTCATTTGGCACATCGAATTCGGGCCCGCAAACACGGCCCGGGAAGCGGTAAGGAAAACGTTGCCGCCGGGAGTCCGAGCCCAGAACCTGACTGAACCATCCACCTGGCCCTGGTTCGCCTCGAAACCCAGCGGAGCAAGCCAATACTGGGGAGCGACTTTGGGCAGGACCGGCGCAGCCGGAATCTGTGCGCGGTCGGGCCCGGCTTGATTGGCATGGGCGGCATTTGCGATTCGGGGTGAGGGCAACAACACAATCGCCGCGATGGCCAAAGGACCGGCGATATTAACCATATGAGTCTTGGTATTCATGGAAACTTCATGTCTTAGCGGGCGCCTAAAATATTGTGAGTTTGGTTTAGTGTCGCCACGCAATAAGACCGACCTCGAGGCAAAAATACAAGCAGTTTGTCAGTCTCAGATCGCTTCACCCGCAAGCGCGCCCAGGATTCGGTCCAATTGCTCGGCGTGGAGTGACAAACTGCCTTCGGTCCAGATCACGAAATCGGCGCGGGCGATTTTGGTTTCGAGCGGCCACTGGGCCCGGATGCGGCGGTCGATCTCGGCATCGGTCCAACCGCGTTCGCGCAACCGGCGGCGTTGCGTGGCCGGCGAACAAGCCAGACAGACCGTCGCGTGGAAGTGCTTTTCGGCACCGGTTTCGAACAGCAAAGGGATAACCACCACGCCCAATTCACGCCCGGCGGCACGCCACGCCTCCGCTTCCGCCTGCCATACAGCGCGAATCCGGGGATGCAAAATCGACTCGAGCCTCCGCCGGTCCGCCGGGTTGGCAAACACGCGCTCGGCCAGGACATCACGGCGCAGACGGCCATCTTCGGCAAAAACATTCAGGCCGAACGCGGCTTTGATCTCCGCCAAAGCGGGCTGGCCGGGCTCGACCACCTGGCGCGCGATGATATCCGTATCCACCACGGGCACGCCGCGCTGCCGCAACAACTCGACAGCGGCGGACTTGCCCATGCCAATGCCTCCGGTTAAACCGATGAGCCTCATGCGTTGGTAGCTTGGGAACCGGCTGCCGGACCGATAGATTCGGAAACCTTTCGAGAACCGAACTGCGCGGTCAGGCGGGAAGAAACGGTCGCGCCAAGTCTGGAAACCTCTTAATACAATCTACCTGAAATGACAAGAGTCAAATGGCCAAGTTCGGGCTTTAAACTTGGTTGGGTTGGGGTAATTTGGTGGATATGATCTTGAGCGAACAGATGCTGCTCCTGGCCCGGCAGGCCAAGGCGGCGGCGCGACAACTGGCCAGGCTGTCCACGGCGGATAAGAACGCGGCGTTGCTGGCCATGGCCGAAGCCCTCGAGAAAGAGCGGGGCGGAATTCTCGAGGCCAACGCGCTTGATTTAGCCGATGGAACGAGCCATGGCCTTGCCTCCGCCATGCTGGACCGGTTGCGGCTGGACGACCGGCGGCTCTCGCTGATGGCCAATGGATTGCGGGAAGTGGCTTCGTTGCCGGACCCGGTGGGCAGGGTATTGGACGAACGGGTGCGCCCAAACGGTCTGAAACTGCAAAAGGTCACCTCGCCCATCGGCGTGATCGTGATCATTTTCGAGTCGCGACCCAACGTGACCGCCGACGCGGCCGGGCTCTGTTTCAAGTCCGGCAACGCCACGATCCTGCGGGGTGGCAAGGAGGCATTACGCTCGAACGAGGCCGTGGCCCGCGTGATGACGAATGCTTTGAAAAGGCGGTTCCCGCATTTGCCTGAACACGCCATCCAGGTGGTGCTGACGCCGGACCGTGATGCAATCAAGGAATTGCTGGCCCTGACGGGGTATGTGACCTGTGCATCCCGCGGGGGGGGCGAGGGTTTGATCCGGGCGGTGGCGGAATGTTCGCGTGTGCCGGTGATCAAGCATTACAAGGGGGTTTGCCACGTTTATGTGGACGGGTCGGCAGACCTGAAGATGGCCGAGGAGATCGTGATCAACGCCAAGTGCCAGCGCCCCGGGGTGTGCAACGCCATGGAAACCTTGCTGGTTGACAAGGCCATCGCCCCGGTTTTTCTGCCGGCCATAGCCCGGAAATTGACTGCTTTGAAGGTCGAATTGAGAGTTGACGATACCGCGCGCGAACTGTTGCGCAACCATTTCCCGCACCTCAAGAGCGCCCTTGAAGAGGATTGGTATGCCGAATACCTCGACTTGATCCTGGCTGTCCGGGTTGTGGATGATATCGAGGCGGCCATCGATCATATCAGCCGCTATGGGTCAGCTCATTCGGACTGTATTGTCACCAGGGACGGTCCCCGGGCGAGGAAGTTCCTGGCCGAGGTCGATTCAGCCGCGGTTTATTGGAACGCCTCGACCCGATTTACAGATGGCGGCGAGTTCGGTATGGGGGCGGAGATCGGCATAAGCACGGACAAGATCGGCGCCCGCGGCCCGATGGGCCTCGAGGAATTGACTACCTACAAGTGGCTCGGCTTTGGCAATGGCCAGATTCGGACTTGACGCGGTGAAAGACCTCGCCCCAACGGACGTGGGCCCAAGCCCGGAACTGGCGCGCTACATCCGCGATCGAATCCCGCCCGGAGGCCTGTTTGCCGGTCTGAAGTGGCGCATCTCCTCGACCCCTTTTGTCCTGGGACCAGCCCTGATGGCGGAGCTGGAAATGATGGGGCGCGTATTGTTGCAGTTTCACCGGTCGGCTAACCGGTTGTACCGCGAGAGCGTAATGGGACAACAGCCGGCCTGGGTGGCCGAGTGGCTCGATCGGGGCAAGTCTGAACAACTCGTCCAATGGCAGCGATCGCCGGCCCTGAAGAACGACATCCCGCGGGTCATTCGCCCCGATCTGCTGCTTACGGAGGACGGGCTTTGTTTGGTTGAACTGGATAGCGTTCCCGGCGGGATCGGTCTTACCGCCTGGCTGAACGAGACGTATGCCCGGGCGGGTGCCCAAACGGTGGGTGGCGCCGATGGCATGTTGCTCGGCTTCGCCAGTCAGTTCGGCAACGCGCCGAGGGTTCACATCGTCCTTTCCGATGAGGCGGGTACGTATCGGCCCGAAATGCAGTGGTTGTGCCAGCGCCTGAACCAGATGCCCGGGCTCTCCTCCCAATTCGAGGTGCGCGAGGTCAGCTACCGGGATTTTGGCGACGGCGACGCGGTTTATCGTTTCTTTGAGCTGTTTGACCTGGCCAACGTGCCCAACGCGGCGCTGCTCTTCGAACGGGCTATTTCAAACCGGCTGCGGGTGACGCCGCCGCCCAAGCCTATATTCGAGGAAAAGATGCTGTTCGCCCTGCTGTGGAACTGGAATTTGCGTGAATTCTGGCGGCTGAACTGGGAGAGAGCTTCTTCCTGCGAATGCGCCGTTGGGTGCCTTATACCTGGCTGGTTGACCCGGCTCCGCTTCCGCCGCAGGCGGCCATTCCCGAACTGAACCTCACCGATTGGCAGCAACTCAAATCTCTGTCCAAACGCGAGCGCCAGTTGATTCTCAAAGTCTCCGGTTTTTCCGAGCTGGCCTGGGGCGCGCGCGGCGTGCACCTGGGCAGCGATCTCTCCCTCGAACACTGGAGCGCCGCGGTGGACACGGCCTTGGAGAGCGCGAGCCGGTCGCCCTACGTGTTGCAGCGGTACCATAAGCCAAGAATTGTCAGAACCGACTGGTTCGATTTCGAGCGAAACGAATGGGCGCCCATGGAAGGCCGCGTCCGCCTTTGCCCGTATTTCTTCGTCGCCGGCGAAGGCGATGCGGCCCGGGCGCGATTGTGCGGGATTTTAGCCACCGTTTGTCCCGCAGACAAGAAAATCATCCACGGCATGACCGAGGCAGTGTTGGCGCCCGGTGGACCATGAGCCTGACGGCGTACATGCTGCTGGCGGCCAGCTCGCTGTTGGTCATTGTCGATCCAATCGCGATCGTGCCGGCTTTTCTGGCCATGACAGCCTCCAACACCCCGGAACAGAGAATCCGCATGGCCCGACTGGCCTCGACAACCACTGCGGCGGTCCTAATAGTTTTTGCCGCCATCGGCCAATGGGTTTTCAAGTTGCTCGGCATCACCCTCGAAGCCTTCCAGGTAGCCGGCAGCCTGGTCTTGCTCATGGTGTCGCTGGACATGCTGCAGGCCAGGTCATCGCCGGTGCGCGAGACCAGCGAGGAAACCGACGCCGGGGTAGTTAAGGAGGATATCGCAATAACGCCGCTGGCGGTGCCGATGCTGGCCGGGCCGGGGGCGATCACGACGGTGATCCTGCTGCAGAACCAGGCCAATGGAATGGCTCAGAAGATCGCCTTGTATATTTGCGTATTGGTTGTTTCGGCTTTATGTTTCTTTATCTTGCGCTGGGCGGTTCGCGGGGCGCGATGGCTGAACCCGATAGCCATGCGACTCACCAATCGGATCATGGGCCTGCTGCTCGCCGCCATCGCTATCCAGTTCATGATCAACGCGGCAACTCAATTGGTGATAAAACTCAAGGCAATGCTATAGTAACATAGACCCACGGCAGGTCACAACAATAAGGACTACATGAAGCGCGGACAAAATGATCCAAAAGGAAAGATGACGCCCCGTGGGAATCCGCAATGGCGGTTTTCACTCGGCTACATTGTCCTGGCCATCCTGTTGCTTTGGATTTGGCAGCAAACCTTCTCACAAATGTCAATCGAGACCATTCCCTACAGCCAGTTCAAGGAATACCTGGCCCGCGGTGAGGTGGTCGAATGCTCCGTAAGACAGGACGAGATCACCGGCAAGATTCAACTCAAGGCGGCACCGCCGGCGCCAGCCGCCCCCGGCGTGACCGCGCCGGCCAAGGCGGTCGCGCCCGAAAAGTCGCCTCCCGGCGTTTCGGCGCCCGTGAACGAGAAGTCGGTTGCCTCCACCAACGCAGTTTCGGAGGCGAAAGCGGGGAAGACGTTTTTGTTCCGGACGGTGCGGGTGGACGACCCACAACTGGTTTCGGAGTTGGAGAAGGCCGGGGTGAAGTTTACCGGTGTGCGTCCCAACTTTATATCGGAGTTTCTGATGGCTTGGGTGCTGCCGATTGGCCTTATGCTGCTGGTGTGGGCCTTTATCGCGCGCCGGATGGGGAACGCCGGGCAATCACTGCTCAGCTTTGGCAAGAGCAAGGCCCGGTTGATTGCCGACAAACAAACCGGCGTTACCTTCAATGACGTGGCCGGATGCGACGAAGCCATC
>JAMCZD010000458.1 GCA_023473405.1 Candidatus Omnitrophota bacterium | reverse complement strand
ATTTACCTCTTCGGCGACGGCCGACTCGAATTGGTGCACGCCCCAATCTTCGGACCGGGCTCCCAGACAACGATTGCCCCCAAACCTTCCCATCTCTGGGCCTTCCGGCCACCGGCTGACCTGAACTCAGGAACATGGAGCCTTTGGAGAATCGACGAATCGCTGACTGTCCTGCATGGAATTCACGTTTCAGATCTGGACCACGACGGGCGCGACGAGATTCTAACCGCCAGCTTCGAGGGCATCCACCGGTTCGATTTCGTGGGTGATGGCAAAGAGGCGCATTGGAGCAAGACTCGGATCTCCAGCGGCGCCGAACCGGCTTCAGCCGCGCCAGGGGCATCTCGCGGCGCCAGCGAAGTCGACCCCGGAAACGTCAGACCGGACCGCCCGTTCATCGCAGCCATCGAGCCGTGGCATGGCGAATTGGTGGTGGTTTACACCCGCCCTGAAAAAACCGGCCCCTGGACCCGCCACGTCCTCGATGACACGCTTAAGGAAGGCCACGCCCTGGTCGTGGCCGACCTCGATGGCGATGGGATGGACGAGATCGTTGCCGGATGGCGCGGCGGCCAGGGAGGAATAGCCATCTACCATGCCGACGATGATGCCGGCACAAACTGGACGAAGCAAATCCTCGATGAGGGAATCGCGGTCGAAGGCGCCGTGGCGGCTGATATCAACGCCGATGGGCGATTGGACCTGGTCGCCATCGCGGGCCGCTCGAACCGGTTGGTCTGGTACGAACAAAGATAGGGGTCGCACATAATTCTGAGAAGTGCTGGCAGTGCTTGGTATCAGTTGAAAGGTCGAGATGCGCGCCCGGGTCATTACAAATTCAGGATTGAAAATTGATTATTTGTCATTGATTTTCTGTCCTGGCAGTATAACTGATAATAGGTCTAAGCCCTATTTTACCCTTCAAGTTAGTGGGCCGTCCCTGAGCACATGCGCAATCAACCTGGGCAATTGGGGTGCGGACGGTCCGTCCCCGTTTGCATTCGCCCTACTTCGGCTCCACGGCACAGGGGGACGAGGCCGTCCCCGCCCCTGGACAACGCCATCGAAGTGACCCAGGTTTACTTCTTGCCCAGGCAGAACAAGTGTTCCTTGCCGCGAACGTAGATGCGTCCGTCCGCGAAGGCCGGCGAAGCCAGCATGTCCTCGCCCAAATCGGACCGCGCCAATTCCTTGAACTCGGCGCCGGCCTGAAGCACGACTCCGACGCCCTTGTCGCTGAAGAGGTAAATCCGGTCGCCCGCCAGGCTGGGCGATGAGTGAAAGCCGAGTTCCAATTCCTTTTCCCAGAGCTCCTTGCCGGTCTGGATATCGTAACAGCTCAACAAACCGTATGTGCCCAGCATGTAGATGCGCTGGTTGTCGCTCAGCGGGCTGCAAATGTCCGGCAAACCCTCATCCGCCGACCAGGCAATATGACTCTTGCTCACGTCGCCGGTGCCGTCCGGGCGAATCGCGCTGACCTTCTCGCCATCGATCGCGGTGAATACCAGTCCAGCAGCAAAAATGGGCGACGGCACAACCTCGCCGTACAGAACCTTGGCCCGCCACAACTCGGTTCCGCTGGCCGCGTTGTAAGCGATTGCCCAGGGATTGCCGCAGGTAATGATCTGGTCGTTTTGCGGGGTGTGAATGACGATGGGAGTAGCCCATGAATTGGGCACGGGCCGCGGTTCGGTCTGCCACGCCAATTTCCCGGTTTTAGAATCCAGGGCGATCAGCCGGGATTTACCGTCCTTGCCGGTTCCCTGATCAAACAAGACCAATAACCGGTCCTGATAAGTTGTCAATGATGAAGTGTGTCCATAATTATTGTCCGGCAAGCCCAGGCCGACCGACCAGGCCAAGTTGCCTTGGAAATCGAAGGCGGCAACATTGCCATTGGCATAGATCGCGTAAACGCGCCGTCCGTCGGTTGCCGGGGTTGAAGCGGCGTAGCCGCCGGAGTCTTCCATCACGGTTGGCGGGTCGGGGCTGGTATTGGGGACGTTTTCGACCGGTTTCTGCCAGAGGAGTTTGCCGGTATTGGCATCATAGCAATACACCTCCCGTTTGGTCTTGCTGGCGCCGGTCAGGAATACGCGGTCTTGCCATACGATTGGCGAACTGGGTCCGACCATAGGGACGGGTGATTTCCAAAGGACACCTTCACCGGTCTTTGCGTTCCAGCTAACCGGAACGTTGGTATAAATGGATATCCCCAAGCCTCCCGGACCGCGAAACCGCGGCCAGTTTCGCTGAATTTCCTCGGGAGTTGGATAAGGTGTGATGGGGGCGGCTGCCTGAGCGGCTGGAGAATTCGTGGACTTCGCGACGGCCGAGGTTTTCGTGGCCGGGCTGGGCAGATTTGATTCTGAACGAAGCGACAGCATACAAACCGAGGCGATGACCGCGCCGGCAACTACGACCACGGCACTTCGGGCGAGCACGACCGCGCGCCTCGCTGCTCCCGGGGAATACTTTTTCTTCTCCGGGCGAGGTAATTTCTTGCGATACATGGCGTACTTAATTGCAAGCAGAAGAACACCAGCGCCACCGAGCAACAACCAACCGGCTTTGGCGCCCAGGGCCTCATGCTCGGCGTGGGCCTGGCGCAATTCGAGGTCGAGCAACCGGATTTGCTGTTTGATCTGTTCATTGCCGGGATTCCGACCCAACGCGACTTTTAGCTGAGCCAACTCCGGCGAGTGGAGGGGATCGAGCCGCAGGCTGCGGAAGTAATCGATCGCCAGCAAGAGGCATACCGCCAGGCAGAATCCGCCTGCAGCCATGGCGATGCGCACCGCTGATTGGCGCCAGAGAATCGGGGTGGAACTCGAGGTGGAGCTGTGGATCACATTAGTCATGGGTTTCCCGGGTTGTTGCTAAGCGGGTATTGCCGGATTGGTCTTGCCGCGCTGCATCCGCTTTACCCTCACCTGTTCCCTGGGGCAATGCGTGTAACATCGTCCGCACGCGACGCAATTCGCCCGGTCCGGTTCATAAATGGTTCGGTCCGGCAGGATGGACAAGGAGATCAATTTGATCCCAATCACTAGTCCTACAAAGGCGCCCAACAACCATCCGCCGACCTTGAATCGGTTTCGCGCCACCCGAGCCGCGGCATAGAGTTCATCTACGGGTTGACCGGTCTGCCGAAAGGCCTGGCTGGCCAGGCGCAGATTTTCCTCGCGCTGTTCCGAGGCGGAGAGACGGACCGTGCTTGGGACCACGGTATCGGCGGACACAAACGCCTTGCCGGCGGCCTCGGCAGCCACTCTTTCGGCCAAGGCAACCGTGCGATTTTCATAAGACAAGAATCCGCTCGATCGGGCGCCCAGCCAACCGCAGGAAACCATTAACAACACCGTCAAAACACCCCACCCGATCATGGCCTTCGCGCTTGCCTGCTTCTTGATCGACGGACCCGCGTTCCCCTCTTCGATCCCGGTACCGGACGGCGCAGCAGGCTTTCCCTCGGGCAATGCGGGCCCTGGTTCGCGGATCGCGCCGAAAGGGCAAGCCACGTCGCATAGCTGGCACTTGATGCAGTCCTCCGGAGTCAGCGTTACGTTCCACTTCGAAAACCGCGAGACCACCCTGAGCAGGGCGCCGTATGGGCACAGGAACCGGCAATAAGGCCTTCCCACAATAAGCCCGACCAGCAAAAAACCGGCGCCAATCGCCAGCATGTTCACACTGCCGCTCCGCCTGAAAAAGGAGACAAACGGATCGTATTGGCAGATGATGAAACCACTCCCGGTGGCCGCAAACAGGACGGCCGCGCCCAAGTAGAAAAATGGCACGATCCCCAAGGCATGTTCGAGCCAGGGCCGCACCTTGATTGGGCGGACAAGCATCACGTCCTGAATGGCCCCGATGGGGCACACCGCCGCGCAAAAGGTGCGCCCAAAAAACAAGGTGAACACCAGCGGCAGCAGGAAGAAGGCGACCACCGTCAGCGGAACGGCATACCCATTGTCGAACAGCGCCAGCATCACGTCCTGGATCGAGCCAATGGCGCAGACACAGCCCTTTCGCCAAAAGCCAAAATAGGCAAGGGAAAACAGCATCAGCCCCAGAATCCACGAGCGCGATCGCTTCCTCAAAACCAAATAGACGGAAAGCGAAAGCGCCGCCAGCAACACCGCCACATCCAGGTACTCGAGATAAATCGCCCGCGGCGCCGGCATAGTCGGCACCGGCATTTTGTAACCGGGATCAAAGTCCGGCGGGGGAAAACGCTCAACCGCAAACGCCGATCCCGACAGCAACGCGGTCATGACGAACAAGAGAATGCCAAGGCTCAATCGCTGAACCAAACCGGCTGCCCGCGGACCCGCTTGTAGAGGCAAAACCCGACTGACACTCATCACGCTTGCCCCCGTTCCCTTAGCCGATAAGGCTCATCTGACGGCACTCGCATGAAGGCCTGGCCGGGGCAGACGAGGGCAATGGAACATTCGTTGCAGTTGACACAGCGGTCATGACGCACCTGCAGAAAGAACGATCCGTTGCCAAACATGACGCATCCCTTGACGCACTTGGCGCAACCAATGCACAACGCCTCGTCAATGCTGTATTCGTAATAGGGATCCTCCAATGCCCTCCGTTTGATCGCCCCGGTCGGACAGACCTGGTTTTCCGCCGCCGTCGTGAGCCGGTTCGGCTCCGGCTCGAAATAACCCGTGCACAGCTTGCAATAGCCGCACATGGCATAAACCTGGACACACTTGACCGCCGACGGCTGCAGGACGCATTGCGTCGCGCAGTTGTTGCACATGACGCACTTGAGCGGGTCGATCTGCCAAACGGTCTTCTGGTTCCGGCTGCGCCTGGCCAGCAGCGTAGTGACTGAGCCCAATAAAAAGAGAAACGCACCCCGAAAACCGTTGCCCAGGAATTGGCGTCTTGAGGGGGGAGGGTTTGGCGCGGGCATGGTCATGGTTTGGCTGAACTGGCGCGCGCCTTGCGAGCCGGCGGCAATCCGCACTCCGTCAACCACAGGCATTGCTCACAAAACCGGGTTGGGTAACACTGCCGGACCGTTGTGCCGCGATTCCGCCTCGAGACTAATAGACCGCCCACCAAGAACAATGCCCCGAGGATTGGGTAGCGGATCGCACCGCGCAGAAACTCGCGGCGGCTAGGCCCGCCGGTTCGAGGCGTTTCTCGAACGGCGCTCGATCTCAATTTCTGACCAGGAAGATGCGGGACGGCATGGTCCTCGTTCGTCGGACTCAGCATGGCTCAACTCTCAGTTAAACGCGTAAAAATCCTCACGGCGTTCTCGATCGGGTCCGCCAACAGGACACGTCCCCGGGAATCGACCGTAACGTCTATGGCGACTGGGGCGCGGCGTGGATTCCCGATCAGCTTGGGAAATTGTTCCGGCCCGGCAACCACCCCTTCAAACTTGCCGTCTCGAGAATAAATCTTGACCCGCGGCAGGCCCTTTTCACTCGTCACAAATCGGCTATCCGGCAGCATGGCGAAGTGCGCCGGGTTGCAGCACCCGCAGAAGCCGGCAATGGCATTTGAGGGCTCACCCCATGAAATCTCGAAGTCGCCGTCAAAGGTATAAGCCTCGAGCCTGTGCTGGCCAGGGTTGGCGACCCAGAGCAGGCCTTCTGCACCGATCGCCAAATCAAAATACGGGCTCGGCACGATGAAACCGGGTATGTTTCGCGCCGGGTCTTTCTTGCCGATCCGTCCCAATAATTTGCCCCCAAGGTCACAGTGCAGGACTTGCCGGTTCCCCGCGTCGGCTACAAAAACGTCCCGTTCGCCAACGGCGACCGAAGTCAACACCGCATTTTCACCCGCCGTTTCCCATTTTGCTCCGGGGACGTCAGGAGAACGATGCACCTGGACATGGTCTTTCATGCCCACGTATAGAGCACCGTCCCCGCCAACCGCCAGGCACCGAGGCGCCTCTTCCAATGCAATCTCATGAAGGACAGACCCCGGCTCGGTGCACACTTTGATCGCCCGGTCTCCGGCCAGGTAGACCTGGCCCCCCGGCCCAACGGCGATGCAACGCAATTCCTTGAAGCCACTCGCGTACCGGCCGCTTTCCTGGTATTGGACGAGCTTCGGATCCGTTTTACCCAAGCCCCGCAAGTCATACGAAAATTCCGGCCCCAAACTGCGATTGCCCGGCTCGGCAGCAGCTTTGCCAGCCCGCGCGCTCCCTGATATCCAGCCCAGCGCGCCCCCAAAACCAAGCCAGCCAAGGCCCCGCATTCCGCCACAGAGAAACCGCCGCCGGCTGTGCCCGCGTTCATCTGCTGGAACTGGATCGTTGTTCATAACTTAGTCAAGCTTAGTCCGCCACTGTTCCGGGGCCGTGTCAAATCCCAACCCTCTCGGAACCCCGCAGAGGTGCAAAATATCATTGGCCTCAAGGGACAGACTCCACCGCGATTGCCGAACGCTGAACCTTTTTTGGCTGCCTCATCGCGCCACTGAAGGGACGAAAGGGACCTAAAGGACCTAAAAGACCAAAAGGACGCGGCATCTGGCTTGCCACGCTCCATCCATGGCTAGGCAACAACCTCGCCCTCCACGCGCGGATACAGGCATCCGCGCTTTTCCCTCCCCACGCTCCACGCTCCCCACGCGCTTCACGCTCTCACGCTCGCTACGCTCCAAGCTCCATCCCGGGCTCGCCCTGCCGCGCGCTTGACTTCGCGCCCTGGTCATCACAATCTGGCTGGCACAAAGCCGCGAATATTGAGGACGCACATCCATGAATAAGACCATTGAATTTCGGCTCAACGGTGAACCCGTGGGCCTCAACACCAAGCCGGATCGATTGCTCTTGTGGGTATTGCGCGCCGATCTGGCCCTGACCGGGACTCGATGTGGATGCGGCATTGGGATGTGCGGGGCCTGCACGGTGCTTGTGGACAAAAAGGCCCGGCGCTCTTGCCAGTTGACCCTGCAGGACATTCAGGGCAAGGAAGTGATCACTATTGAAGGACTTGCGCGCGACGAAAAGCTGCATCCGCCGCAGCAGGCGTTCGCCGA
>JAMCZD010000390.1 GCA_023473405.1 Candidatus Omnitrophota bacterium | reverse complement strand
AGGGGTTCGCTTGGCTTACCCGCGGTCTGGGGAGTAATACCCACCTTGCTGCTGTTGTTCGCGTTTGGTCTGCCGGTCCGCGCCGAAAAGCCCATTGACGAAATCAAGTCCGCCACAAATCGAATCACGACTATCCCCCAAAATCCCGAGTTGCCAGGGAAATAGAAAAAGGCCGAGCGCCGACAATTGATCGGGAAGATATTGGACGAGCGATTCGACTGGACGGCGATTGCGCGGAGTTGCCTGGGACGCTATTGGGCCCAAGAGACGCCCGCCAAGCAAAAGGAATTTGTCAGCTTGTTCAGCGATTTCCTGGAACGCACTTACCTGGACAAATTCGAGACCTATTACAATGACCTGGACCGAATTGATTACCTGGGGGAGAGAATCGTTGACGGTTACGCCTCGGTGAAGGTGGTGGTGCGGACCAAGGAACAGATCAATCACCCGGTCGAGTACCGGCTATCGAAGTCGTCCAAAGACAATGCCTGGCAGATTTACGACGTGCTCATCGAGGGGATCAGCCTGGTCCAGAACTATCGCGACCAACTCAGTGCGATCCTCTCCCAGTCTTCGTTCGAAGGCTTGATCAAGGACCTCAAGGCGAAACTGGGGAAAGACACGCAATGAGGCTCGATAACCGCCAATGAACTCGAATGAACGCCTACTTCGAGGCAAAGCCGGGGATAAACCCGCCATGAAGCGGTCCCACTTGCCGATACGCGAGAACCGCTTGACCGCGTTTTCTCAAAATAGCTGACATGAAGCCGTTTTGGTTAATGCTGTGTTGGCTGGCGCTCACATCCAGAGCCGGCGCTCAGCAACTGACAAATACTACTGCCGATCCACTTCCGCCCAATTCGACCAACGAGACAGCGGAAGGGAGTTTTTTTGATCCATTCGCGACGGAAAAGACGACCGTCGCTCCGAAAGAAAAGACGCCCGATCCATTGGAACCGATGAACCGCGTGTTTTTTCAAATCAACGACAAGCTCTATTTTTGGGTGCTGAAGCCTGTGGCCAAGGGCTACAACCAAGTGGCGCCGCAGCCATTTCGGACCTCTGTCCGGCGATTCTTTGTCAATGTCAAATATCCCATCCGCGTGGCGAACAACTTCCTTCAGGGCCGGATCAAGGGGGTGGGTATCGAGACGGCGCGTTTTGTGGTTAATTCGACGGTTGGGCTAGCCGGTTTTTTTGATCCAGCCAGCAAGTGGAACATCGAGATGCAGCCGGCGGATTTCAACCAGACTCTGGGCTACTACGGCATGCCGCCGATCATTTATTTCGATTGGCCGTTTCTCGGTCCGTCGAGTGTCCGGGGAACTCTCGGGACGGCCGGTGACACAATGCTGACGCCGTGGACATACATTGACGGCCTCTGGGTAAGCCTCGGGGTGCGGCCTTATGAGACGGTCAACGCCACCTCGTTGCGGCTGGGTGAGTATGAGTCTTTCAAGCAGGCCGCGCTCGATCCGTATGTGGCGATGCGATCGGCTTACTTTGAAACGCAGCGTGAATTCATCGAGCATCGAGGACCAGGAACGCGGGAGTCCTTTGAACCGTGAGAATCATTTGCGGTTCGGGAAAGCGTTTTGCGAATCGAGTAATTTGGCGTAAGCCAAGCCTCGTTCGATCCACTTCATCTTCCGCTTCGCCGCTCACTTCGTCGAAAAAAGGCCGACCCGGCGAGGTGAAAGACAAAGTGAGAGACCAAGGGCGAAGATGCGCCCAGACCCTCGCTTTGGCCGGGGCTGATGGGTTGTCCTAAGGTTTGGGTTTACCCCCCCAATGGATGGTCCTGAGGAAGAGACCGGTGCCAATGATTGAGTTGCCGCTGGAATTCAGGAGGAGAATTTCGATACGATCCGAGGTGAATTGCGGAGGAACACCGGGCTTATCGTTGAGATACTTGATCCGGAGAGCGATTTGGCCGCGGCCCTGTCCTATGGTGACCGGCTCGGTCTCAAACCAGGCCGCGATTCCTTTTTGCCG
Organism: Candidatus Omnitrophota bacterium; assembly: GCA_023473405.1. GTDB lineage: Bacteria > Verrucomicrobiota > Verrucomicrobiia > Limisphaerales > UBA1319 > JAMCZD01. Next base: position 5,053 of record JAMCZD010000390.1, on the reverse strand, counting down.
GCTGCTCTTGATGACGGGCACGATCTTCGCGGTGGGACCGTTCAGGCCATTGTAAACGTAATTCACGACCAGCAACAGTTCGGTGCCATTGTTGGTCTGGCCGGCCACGCGCAGGTAGCTGAACCCGTTGGGGGCTTGCGGCGTGAAGATTTCGGGATGAATAACGATGGGCTGTGCCGTGAGCGAAACCATCCCGAACGCGCCGAGCAACAGCGAAATCAAAATTGTCGTTAACGATTTCATAAACACCGGTCGATTATCGATCCAGTACCGTAAACTTCAGGCTGTCCTGGCGGTTTGTCGAATTTTAAATGCGTTGCCTCGGCGGTGAGAATGGGGTGAACATGCCGCTTCAATTATGGCCAGGAATACAACCATCGAGACCCTCCACCAGGCGATGCTGAAGAGCGGCGCCTTTGTGGCCCTGCTTTTCATAATCGAGGCTGTCGATCTTTTCCTGATGGCGATCAGCCACTCGACGGCGTCGCGACTGGCGCTCTACGGCATCGTGCCACGGACATTGGGCGGTCTGCCGGGGATACTATTCAGTCCGTTGCTGCACGCCAGCGCGGCTCATTTGCTGGCCAATGCGCTTCCATTGTTCATCCTGCTCACAGTCCTGTTTTGGGACCGGCATTATTATCCGGCGGAGACACTGGCGTTGATCTGGCTGGGCAGCGGCATTGGCACCTGGCTGATTGGCCGCAGCCACAGCGTGCACGTGGGCGCCAGCGGATTGATTTATGGATTGGTTACGTATTTCATCGTGGCCGGCTGCTTGATGGGGCGTTGGCGCGCGGTGATCGCGGCGGTCCTGGTTTTGATTTTTTATGGCGGCATCTTTTTCGGCGTGCTGCCGCAAGCCGGACCAATCTCGTGGGAAGGCCACCTGAGTGGCGCCATCGCCGGACTCTGGGTGGCGCACAGGAATCATGGTTGAAAAAAGTTATGGACTGTTCACCACCTCGAGGTCGTCGATGACCAGGTGATCGAGCTTGGTATCGTTTCGGATGATGAGATTGAGGCTGCCGCCGGCCTTGAACGTGGTCTGGACCTGCTGCCAATCGTTTGAAGGTTTCCAGGCGGGAATGTAAGTGAAACCCTCGACGCCGCCCAGGTCGGAAGCGACGCCGATACCGGTGGTATTCGGTCCTTTGACCCAGGCTTTTAGGAGATAGGACTTGCCGTTTTCGAGACCTTCGAGTAGCCGGGCGAGGACGAGGTAGACGTATGGTTTCGAGCCAACGGTGTTATTGAGAACCAGCCCTTTCGAGCCGTTCCGTCCGACACCGGATTTGACCACCGACTCGGGCACTGGCGGGAGGTGTGATACCCGTCGCCAGGTATACGGCGATTGGCCGTCGGGGTATTCCTCGAAGTCATCAAGGAGTATTACCTTGTCCAGGTCTGCGGCGGGTCGCGACGGTTTTTGGGGTGCGACAATAAAGTCGAGGTAACCAAATAGATCGGGATTCTTTTCATTGACGATGCCGATGCCGTAGCGCGCCAGGTATTTCCGGCTCGAGATGGCGTCGTGATCGTTCAGGAGCACGTCGAACCGGCAGCGCCCGCTGATCGCAGGCTGAATGCCGTCGATCTCGGACCATGGCACAGCCAATTCGTACGCTGCCTGTCCGGCGGTAACCTTCAAGGCAAGCCGTGCGTCCTGGAGCAAGCCCTTGCCGGCCTTCCAGACCTGCGGCCCTTTGGGTGTGAGCGCCAGGGTAAGCTCGGTCATAGGCGACTGCCCGGTAGAGGCGAGCCCGATCTGGATGCTGTCCTGATTCCAGGTATCGCCGCCTTCGAGTGATTGCTGGAAGGTTTGGTCGAGGATTCTGGCGGCCAGGTAAAAGTGGGCCCGGTCCCACATGGTGTAGATGGTGCCCGAGCAGTCTTCCTTGCTCCATTGCCCGCCGTAGCTGCCGCGGGTGTATTCTTCGCGGTCCACATGCAGCGGGGCGGCGTTGCTCCATTCCGACAAATCACCGTCGATGTTCAGTGTGTCTGGTGCGGGCACGGAGGCGCTGAAATCGGTGGTGAGCGGGATATTGCACGACTTGCCGTCCGGGGTGAGGAGATTGGCCACAAGGGTCCATTCGTTGAAAGGGGGGACCGGCGTGTCCTGGGGCAGGCGCAACTGAAGCGGTTTGTTTTCGAGCGGTTTCAGATCCGGAACGTCGGCTACGGCGAGCGGGGGCAATCCGGGGTGCGGGATCAGCCTGAGCCGACCGCTCATGACGGTCTCGCCGCGGTTGATTGCCTCGAGGTTGAGAGGGCTGCCTGGGAGGATCGAGGTCATCACCGGCGCCTTGACATCGAACGGCGGCAGCAATTCGAAGTCGTCGTACGGCACGCGCGCCGCGGGTTTGCCGGCAACGTTGAGCGTGGCCAAAATCTTCGATGGAACCGTCGAGTTGGCCGTGATTTTAAAGCTGGTTATGACTTGCTTGCCGGGTTCGAGTGTTCCCTTCCAGCTTCGCGGCTCGCAGACCCAACCCATGGGCAGGTCAAATCCGACTTCGCCCTCGTAGCTCTTCGAGGCGTAGGAGTACATCCGCACATTGACGGGAACCGGCTTGCCGGGCACGAACTTGATATGCTCGAGGAGCGATCCATCGGCATTCGTGCCGGCGAACAGGTACGGCCAAACAGGAAAGAACAGGTGCTGGCCGTCATCGGCGAGCGTCTGGCAAACCCGGTCGAAAACGCGATCGAGATCGAGCAAACCGGCGGCGAAGGTTTTATGGCCTTGCTCGAGCAGCATGGCGCGTTCGTCGGCGGTCTTTTGCCATGCGGTGAGCAGCCATCGTAGCGGGGGCATATCGACGTCGTCCTGCAAAACCGAACGTTCCAATCGCTCAGCCCATTTCCTCCGTGCGGCGGCGCCGTTATCACCCGCATAATCCGAATTCGCCCCGGCGAGCGCCTGCATCCTGGCTGCGATCAAGGTCCGCCGGATAGTTTGCGCAATGATCGCCTGTTCGGTAAGCGGCACCGGGGCCGAGGCGGGATGCCAATTTTCGAGCGCATTCGCGAGCTGACGATAAGGCGGGGCGGAGACCTGCGCCAGATCGTCCCAAACCGGACTCCCTTTCAGCCGGGACTTGGCCAGGAGCCGTTTATATCGTTGGTTGGCCAATTCGGCCGCGTGATTCCAAGCGGCGAGAGTGATGCCGGTCGAGAAACCCTGGATATAGAGTGGTTTGCCGGTTAACTCGAGGTCGAGCCTGCCGTTGGCCAAGGATTGCTCGGTCGGGTTGCCGTCGAGGTCTCTTATGACGACCTTTTGCGCTGAGTCCTCGACACGGAGCGAACCTTTTTCAGACTGTGACCAGGCCATCACGAGCGGCATACCGGCGCGCTCGAACACCGCCGCTCGAGTCTCTTTGTCGTTGCGGAGCCAACCTGCGAACTGGCGGCCCTCGGTCAAGGTGCAAAAGGCATGAACGGAGATCCCGGGAGGCAAGGTCCGCATATTGTCCATGATGCCGAAATGGCCTTCCCAGGAATAGAGCCCGTGTTTGAGGATGCCCGCTGCCGCCGCCAGGGCAAAGTGCCGGGGCAACCACTTGGCCATTTTGTCGTAACCGACCGAATGATCGTAGCCGAACTCGGTTGTGATCTGCCATTTCATTCCGCCAAGGTCGTCGATCACATCCTCGATGGCGCTCAATTGCTCCGGAATTCCGAAGTCTTCGGGGGATGAACTTACCGTGTAAGGGTGAGTGACAAGCGCATCCAACCTATCCAGGAGCCCGCGTTTTTCCTGCAAACGCATCCAGCCCACATCGACGAAGGCGGTGCCGGCGGTTCCCAAATTGGCCATTGGATTCGCCGACCGCACCGCCGCGGCCTCATGGCGCGTATACTCGGCGTAAAGGAACTTGGTCGGGCCGTTTTCTTCGTTGCCGAATTCATACCAATCCATCCGGTTCCCGAGCGCCTTTGCCGTGGCCTGGTAAGCCCGTCCGACAGCCGGCCCGTAAGTGATGTTGTCGAAATGATACCACGACGGCCCGAGGTAATGGCCGCTGAAATAAACGAGGTCCAATCCCAACGACCGGCGCCGGTCCACCTCGCGAACCAGGTCGGTGAAATCGTACCGGCCCGGCTGGTATTCGAGCATTCCCCAAAGCGGCGCGCCGAACCGCTCCCAGACCGCTCCAAGATGGACTGCCTGCTCGGGTGGGTATTGCCAAAAAACGCCTCCGGGCAGGCCCCACCGCATCATGTAATTGCGCTCCGCCGGTTTCTCGCGGGGAACAGCCGCGTCGCCCAGCATTCGCCCGTAGCTTTCCGCCCCGGACAAATTACCGATCCTGCCTTCCGCATCGCTCGAGGTCCATGCAATGTCGAAAGGGCCGTACTTCACGCCGGGATCGAAACGAATCCGCTGGTCCTTGCCGCGGACCAGCGGGCCCAAATTGAAGTCTTTGGCGAAGGTCTCCTTGCGAGTCGCCGGGTCTGTAATTCCAACCTTGACGTTAATGCCTTCGATAGGGATCGGCGACGGGTTTGTGAATGTCAGCGTAAACACCGGCGGTTCGGCGCTCATCACGAGATCGATAGCGCGCGGATTTATGCTGCAACCGAGCAGGTCCCGCGGTTTCCCGCGGGTCTCGACCCCGAGATCGTCGATGATGATATAGCCGGGCTTGCCATCCTTGACGCCTATTTTGAAGCAGTCCAAGCGGACCGGCCACGCGACTCCGATTTGATCAACGGGAAAAGAGTACTCTTTCCAGCCTTCCTGGGCGAGGGTTACGGCCTGCGGCATCGTCCGTCTCGAGGCATCCATCAGCACGAAATCCAGGCTGGCGCCAATGCTCTCCTGCGGGGTGTAAACCCACGCCTTAACGCATTGAACCTTTCCCGGCAGCGGTTGCCAAAGGTAAATCCCGCAGGCGTCCGCCGCTGGATCGGTTGCCGCCCTCAGGTTCCAGAAAAACCGCAGGGCGTGCTGACCCGAGTGGACGTTGGAATACTCGGGCGCGTCGCCGCCATACCCTTTCCACCACATCGGTTGCCGCGCGATGGGCTGCTCGAAATCCTG
>JAMCZD010000341.1:6003-7053 GCA_023473405.1 Candidatus Omnitrophota bacterium | reverse complement strand
AGGATCGCCCCGAGGATGGCTATGATCGCCAGAACACCGATCGTCTCGATTAAACTGAAGCTTGAGTTGCACCATAACCGCGGGACGCCTTGCCCTCGGCGATGCCGGCTCATCCGTTCTGTTGCTTCCATAGGGCTTGGCATGTTCCGATTAAATCGGTTTCCTTAAATCGGATACACCCCCGAATAGCAAGAAAAATGTCCCTTGCCCACTTGGCAGACATGGCTAATGCATGAAACATGAAGAGTCCGTTTACTAGCGGCTGGGAGCGTTTGTCCCGCACAAAGTGATGATCCCTTGATATTAAACGGGTTGCGTCAGACTGTGCAGTGGGCCTGCTTGGCAGGAGCTGGTCCCTGCAGGAACCCGTTCCGCCGGCTCCTGCGATTCTCTTTCGGGGACGCGCCCGGAGGAATCAGGGACGTTGTGGATAGCGTCCGCCTCGCGGGGCCCGACATTTTTCACGCGTGACGGACGATATTTCGGCGTTACATTTTGGCCAATGAGCTCGGTGGCTGATCTCAAGCAAGCGGTCCTGGTAAATACATTGCGGAATTGCCGTCTCTTTGCCGGCCTGCCCGTTGATGATCTGCGCAGGATTGCGGAAATCACGCGCGTGCGGCGTTTGGAAAGGGGGGAGTACCTGTTTCACGAGGGAGAACCTGCGCGCGGTTTTTTTGTGGTGCAGAGCGGCTCGATCAACATTCATCGGCTTAGTCCCGCCGGCAAGGAACAGGTTATCCACATCTTCCGCGCCGGCGAATCATTTGCCGAGATCACCCTGGCGAGTGATGCCGGTTACCCGGCCGACGCCCGCGCCTTGGAAGCCTCGCAGGTGTTGCTGGTGCAAAAGGCCGAGTTCACCTCCTTGTTGAAGCAGCAAACCGAGCTGGCGTTGCGCATGCTGGGCTCGATGAGCCAGCACCTGCGCGTTCTAGTCGGTCTGCTCGATGACTTGACCTTGAAAGATGTCGAGACGCGTCTTGCCAACTGGGTGGTGAAACGTGGTCCACACCCACTCGGGGACGAACCGTTCCGCATCGAACTGCC
>JAMCZD010000341.1:4752-5993 GCA_023473405.1 Candidatus Omnitrophota bacterium | reverse complement strand
TTGTTGGGAACGGTTAGCGAAACCCTTTCCCGGACCCTGGCCAAACTGCGCGGCCAGGAGTTACTGTCCGTTCAAGGCAAGACGGTAACGGTGCTGTCCCCGTCCAGGCTGGCCGAGGTGGTCCGGCGTAATCTGGGCGAGTGAACACATAGCGAACAATAATTTGACTGGCATTGGGCGAGTAACGGTCTATGATCTCGTCTTGATCGCAAAATACTTAGTGTAAATCTTAACCGGAGAATGACCATGCAAGACCTGAAGCAACTCTACCAGGCGGTGCTCGAAGGCAACGCGCCAGCGGCAAAATCGATCACTGAAAAGGCCCTGGCCGAAGGAGTGGACCCACAACAACTCGTGACCGAATACATGATCCCGGCCATGGACGAAGCCGGGCGGCGCTTTGAGTGCAACGACTATTTTGTGCCTGAGCTGTTGATAGCCGCCCGTGCCATGAAGGCCTCGCTCGAACTCATCCGCCCGCTCCTGGCCGCCCGCGGCGCCGAGCCTGTCGGACGCGTGGTCATCGGCACCGTCAAAGGCGACTTGCACGACATCGGTAAGAACCTCGTAGCCGCCATGTTGGAAGGCGGCGGCTTCGAAGTCAACGACTTGGGCGTGGACGTGCCTCCGGAGAAATTCGTCGCCATGGCCCAGGAAAAGCGCGCTTCGCTCGTTGCCCTTTCCGCCCTGCTCACCACCACCATGCCCTCGATGCGCGCCACCCTCGAAGCCTTCAAACAGGCCGGTATTCGCGACAAGGTAAAAGTGATGATCGGCGGCGCCCCCGTCACTCAGAAATACGCCGACGAGATTGGCGCCGATGGCTATGGTGAAAACGCCGCCAGCGCGGTCGCCCTCGCCCGCAAGCTCGTGGCGGCTTGAGCCAGGTAAATGTAGTGTGGTGTCCCGGGAGCGCGGATGCCCTCATCCGCGCGTGATCTCCCAGGCAAGGCAGGGCCGAGCTGCTGCTCGGCCCATTGTACAATGTGGGGTAGACCTCCGGCCTGCCAGTTAGCCGGGTCTCCGGCCCGGCGTGCAGCTTGACCTTATCTAAAAGAGGCAAGATATCAGGGCGTCGCGGCAGAGACGGCCCTGCCAGATTTGAATATGAATAGTCGAGAACGAATGTTCGCCCTGTTCGAGGGCCGTCCTGTGGACCACCTGGCGGCATTGCCCATCACCATGATGTTCGCTGCCGACCAGATCGGCGTGCCTTACGGACGTTATGCCTCCGATTACCG
>JAMCZD010000341.1:0-4742 GCA_023473405.1 Candidatus Omnitrophota bacterium | reverse complement strand
CTCGCCAAGTTGAAGCAACCCGACCCGCTCGGCGGCGGCCGGATGCATGACCGCGTCAAAGCCGCCGCGCGGTTCAAAGAACTGGCGGGAAAAGACTACCTCGTCGAGGGCTGGATCGAAGGCCCTTGCGCCGAAGCAGCCGATCTGCGCGGAATTAACTCCTTGATGCTGGATTTTGTGGATGACCCGGCCTTTATCCGCGACTTATTCGATTTCATCCTCGATCTGGAATTGCGCTTCGCCCGGGCGCAAGTTGAAGCCGGGGCGGACATGATCGGCGTGGGGGACGCCGCGGCGTCGTTGGTTGGTCCCAAGTATTACGCGGAATACGTTTGGCCTTATGAAAAAAAGATGGTCGACGGCCTTCACGCCATGGGCACTCGAGTTCGATTGCACATTTGCGGCAATACCCGCCTCATCCTCGAGGGGATGGGAAGGCTTGGATGCGAAATCGTCGATCTGGACTTAGCCCCGGTATCCGAAGCCCGGGCAAAGATGGGGCCGGACCAACTCCTGCTGGGGAACATTCACCCGGTCCATGTCCTACGCAACGGCACCGCCGATTTGGTTGCCACCGCCATAAAGGAGTGCCATCGCCAGGCCGGCCCGCGCTTTGTCGTCGGCGCAGGTTGCGAAGTAACCCGCGATACACCCGAGGAAAACCTCCGCGCGCTCGTCCATTACGCCCATACCCATCCGCCGGCTACGAGTGAGTCTTAGAATTGCCGGGTGCGCTGTTGGCGTGGAAAAGGCCGGATGGCAGGGCGCGACGAGGTTATTGAATCTTTGGAGGCACGTCATTCTCGGGATTGGCCTTGGCGCGGAGTCCTTCTTCAATGGCTAATGACCAATTTTCAATGCTCAATTTTCAATCCCAAATCCCAAATCCTAAATCCCAACTCCCAATTCCCAAATGAATAATCGAGTGGTGCTGATCACGGGGGCGTCTTCAGGGATAGGCAAAGATACCGCTCGAGCCTTTGCCCGGCTCGGCGCTCGAGTGGTCTTGTGCGCCAGGTCATCTGACTTGCTCGATGAGTTGGCTGGGGATATTCGTCTCGAGGGCGGCACCGCCTGGGCGTTGCCCGTGGACGTTACCCGGCGAGAGGCGGTGATCGCGGCGGTCCAGGCCGTTTTGCGGCAGTGGGACCGCCTCGAGGTCCTGGTGAACAACGCCGGGGTGGGTTACTCGGGCGAATTGGTCTCGATGCCTATCGAGCAGGTGCAAAAACTGGTGGACGTCAACTTCTTGGGGGTTATCCATTTTACCCAGGCGGTTCTGCCCGAGATGATCCGGCAAGGCGTCGGCCAAATCATCAATGTCTCCTCCGTGATCGGCAAGCGCGCCACACCCGGTCATGCGGTTTATTGCGCGACCAAGTTCGCCCTAAACGGCTTGACCGAGGCGTTGCGGGTCGAGGTGGCGGGCCACGGCATTCGAGTGAGCCTGGTCTGTCCCACGCTTACCGATACCCCATTTTCCGAGCACTCCGGTTCCGATGGCCGACCCCGGTCGAGGCCCAGGCGGCCATCGGCCATGAGCCCCGCCGCGGTTGCGCAGGCGATCGTCAAGACCGCGCTGAAAGGCCGGCGTGAAGTGGTCCTTTCATGGCCGGCCAAGGCCATGCTTGCCATGAACGTTATCTGCCCGCGCTTGTTGGATTGGGGCATGGCGAAATGGTGGAAGAGGCATTGACGCGCTTTGGCAGGTTTCTGTCTCACAACCTGCGACGCTAATCCTTCTTTGTTACCTTCGTTGCCTGATGTGACGCCTGAGATGATCATTCTTCCGCGGCGGCTCGGCGCAGGCGGTCCGCAATCGCGTGCCATCCGGCATTCTTAGGCGGTGTTTCCACTACAATTAACCGGGCGGCGGTATCGTCGCAACGGTGTAATTCAGTGTAAAACAACCGGGCAAAGGCCTTCGGGTCGCGCGCCATAACGATCACCCGGCCGAGTTCCCCATGGCGCGGAATCCGGGTATGCGCCAGCACCTGGACTTGGCGCAAGGGGTATCCGAGATTCCGGATTTGGTGTTCCAAATCGAGATCGTCGCGCCATTCCCAAACCACCAGCTTGGCTCGAGGGGCGTAGTGTTTTTTGAGCAATCCAGGGCTTCTCAGCGATGCCGGTTCCTTTTCAGTTTTTGCCGCGTCATGGTTCGGGACCACCAATGCGCCTATGAGCGCCTGCAATGACTCGGCCTCAACCATCCCCGGTCGCAACAGTTGCGGGGGCGAGGTTGAAAGGTCCAGCACGGTTGACTCGATCCCCACGCTGGTTTGTCCGCCGTCAACGACGAGGGGAATCTTGTCGCCCAGTGACTTGGCGACGTGTTCGGCGGTGGTGGCTGAGACGCGGCTGCTCGGATTCGCGCTTGGCGCCGCCAGGGGAAAATCGCAGGCGCGGATAACCGCTTGAATGAACGGGTGACTGGGCCAACGCACCCCCACCGTGGGCCCTCCTGCCGTGACAATGTCCGGAATCACATCCGAGCGCGGCAACACCAATGTAAGCGGTCCCGGCCAAAAGGCCGCGGCCAATTTGTCCGCCAGCCCAGGCCAATGCGATACGCACCGCCTCGCCATCGCCACACTGGCTACGTGAACGATGATCGGGTTGCGCGCCGGGCGGCCCTTAACCTTGAAAATTGCGGCAACCGCTTTCGGGTCCAGGGCGTTCGCTGCCAGACCGTAAACGGTTTCCGTGGGCAGCGCCACCAACTGTCCGGCCCGCAGCAATTCGGCCGCCTGCGCCACGGCGGCCTCGAAGAGGGCCGGCGTGTGCGTGGAGACGATTTGAGCACGATGCCGCGAAAGCGATTCCATAATCCGCTAATCCTATCTCCACTCGTGTTTGGGGTATCGGCGCTGGAGTTCGCGCTTGATCTGCGGATAGTGGTCGCGCCAGAAACTGGCCATGTCCTGCGTTATCTGCACCGGACGCATGTTCGGCGCCAGGATATGGGCCAGCACCGGAACACGGTTCATTCCTATCCGCGGCGTGGTTTCCACGCCGAACCACTCCTGTATCCTCAGCGCAATGTACGGCGCGCCGTCGGAGACATAGACCACCTTGGGCTGGCGCCCGTTGGGGAGCGCCAAACGCTCCGGTGCGTGTTTCTCGAGCAACTGTTGCTGGGACGCCGAAAGCCACGATCGCACCACCGGCTTCACCTCGCGGTCCTTGATATCGCGATAAGACACCGCCCCCAGGCAGATTTGCTCGATCAGATGACGCCTGTCCTCGTCATGAATGGGCGCCAACTCCAATTCAGGGCACCATTGGCTCAGCAGGTTCAGACGCAGTATCCATTGCTCGACGCCATGGTCCCAATTCTTCAGCGCCAACCGCCCTTGCACCACTTCCTCCGCCAATATCCGCGCGGCGGCATCGGGCGGTGGCGGCTCAACCCGGCGAGCGGACAGGACCAAGTCGCGGAAGCGGGTCTGTTCCTCGGCGAGAATCCTTTTCACGGCTGGATCGTAGGCGACGCGCATCTCGGATTGCATATCTTCCGGGAAGAGCTCGCGCAGCCAATCGGCCTCGATAACCGTGGCCAACGACAGCAAGGTGTTCACAGATTTGTCGCGTCCCTCGACCTCGCGCACCTCGGCGGCTACCAGCAAATCGTGCCGTTGCACCGCGCTCTCCCGGGCCAACACACCGCGCCGGCCATGAACCAGGTCGCAACGCAATGTCCCCTCGTCCAACCGCCGAGCCACGCGGTCCGAAAAGCCGATCAGGATGCATTTCTGAATCGACTCGTCCGGAACGGGAGCGGGTTGGGTATCGAGCCCTTCGCGCCGGGCGATATCGAGAAAGAAATCAAATAACGGCCCGACTTGCCGCGCGGTCAGCATGTGGATGCCCGCTTTGCGGCAGGCCTCGAGACGGAAGTTGTTCTTTAAGGCGTAATTCCAGCCGCGCATCAGAATCCAAAAGTCCGACGCCGCGCGGTCGCCGAACAGCGAGTCGCGAAAGGCGGCTGTTTCCTTGCCCGAATTCCGGACCAACAGATCGCGCCCCTGGGTCAACGCGGCGATCAGGCACGCCTGGTAAACGCAGCCATATTCCCCTGCTGCCAATAACATGCGCGAATAGCGCGGATGCACCGGAAAGGCAAGCATCTTGCGTCCGGTTGCGGTTATATCGCCTCGGTGGTCCAGGGCACCAAGATCGGTGAGAAGGACCTCGGCATTCCGCAGGCTCTGTTCCGGAGGCGGCTCGAACCAGCGAAAACCGCGGAGGTCTTTCACGCCAACGGCTTTGAGCGTCAGCACCACCTCGGCCAGATCCAGCCGCTTGATTTCGGGCAGCTCATGCATCGGCCTTTCCAGGTGCTCGGGCTGAGACCAGAGACGAAGGCAGTGTCCGGGAGCCGTTCGCCCGGCCCGCCCGGTCCGTTGTTCGGCCCAGGCGCGGCTGATTTTCTCGATCAACAGCGTGTTGATCCCACGGTTCGGATCGTAGCGCGGGAGGCGCGCCAAACCGCTATCGATCACCAGCCGGATGCCGTCAATGGTCAAGGACGTCTCGGCTACGTTGGTCGAAACGACGACCTTCGGCCGCTCGTATCGCGCCACCGCCGCGTCCTGGTCTGCCGAGGGCAGTTCGCCATGGAGCGGCAGGAGGATGAACCCTTTGGATTCATCGGATTGGCGGATGGCCTCGATGGTTTGCTGAATCTCATAACCCCCCGGCATGAAAACCAAAACATCACCGGTCCCCCCGGACCGCAC
>JAMCZD010000093.1:5238-7104 GCA_023473405.1 Candidatus Omnitrophota bacterium | reverse complement strand
TATTATGGGGCGGTTCAGGCTGAAGAATAAAACGCCGGAACCGCTGCGCGGTGCCACGCGGCGATGGCTGCCCGGGGCGGGTTTCGGCCTGTCGCGGCTGGTCTGGATAATCCCTAATGCGGTTGGAACGTATTTTTGCCCGGAATGCTGCAATCATGGAGAACAACTATGGCAGACGATAAAAACCGGCAGATGCTTATACCGATCCCGTGGCTCCAGGTTGCTGTTCTGACGTTCATCATCGGGTTTGCCATTTTGGGCTACCTGGCCTTTCGACTTTACCACGAGAAACCACCCATCCCGGAGAGGGTTGTCAATGAGCAGGGGCAGACGGTGTTTGCCAATCGAGACATCCTGGAAGGCCAGCACGTATTCCAGAAATACGGTCTGATGCAGTATGGCACCGTTTTTGGCCACGGCGCCTATCTCGGTCCTGACTTTACCGCTCAATATCTTCGGGAGGCGGTGAATGGAATGGGCGAGTTTTATGCTGGGGGCAAGGAAGCGACCCCGGCGATTCGTGCCCGTGTCCGGCAGGAGCTCAAGGCCAACCGCTACGATCCGCCAACCGGCCTGCTCGTCTTCACGCCGGGGCAGGTTCATGTTTATGATCGGATGGTCGAGTTTTACCGCGGGTATTTCGGGCCCATGGCCGAGCAGACTTACCTGAAACGTCCGTCAATCCCAGATCCCGGCCAGCGACCACGAGGTTCGTGCCCTGACCGCCTATTTTTCCTGGGCCGCCTGGGTGACCACGGCGACGCGCCCGGGAACCACTTATTCCTATACCAACAACTGGCCGCCCGAGCCGTTGGCGGGGAACGAGCCGACTGCCCAGGCGCTCGTCTGGAGCGTGCTGAGCCTGATCGCGCTTCTCGGTGGCGCGGGCATTATCCTTTTCGCATTCGGGCGATACCACTGGTTGGGCTGGCATGGAGAAGAGGCGGAGGAGTATCGGCGGCAGTTGCAGTTCCGTGCGCCGGAGACCGTCCGGCTCGCCCCATCGCAACGGGCAACGGCGTGGTATTTCCTCGTGGTCGCTGGATTGTTCCTGCTGCAAGGATTGCTGGGAGGAGTGAACGCTCATTATCATGTGGAGCCGGGAGGCTTCTACGGGTTTCGGCTTTCCGATATTTTGCCATACAACCTGTCGCGCACATGGCACCTGCAGTTGGCCCTGTTCTTCATTTCGGCCAGTTACCTGGCGATGGGAATATTCCTGGCGCCGATGATCGCTCGGCGCGAGCCGAAGCACCAGGACAAGCTTGCGTTGGCGCTGTTCGGCGCGCTGGTGGTTGTGGTGGTGGGGAGTTTGTTGGGCGAAGCGGCGGGTATAAATGATTACATCAAGCTCTCGGGACCATGGTTTTGGATTGGGCACCAAGGCTGGGAATATCTTGACCTGGGTCGTTTGTGGCAACTGCTGCTGATCGTGGGCATGGTGCTCTGGCTCGTGATCCTGATTCGTGGTTTGAGGTGGCGTCTCTCTGGGGAGCATCCAGGGAATCTGCCGTGGCTGTTCCTTTATAGCGCGCTTTCCATCCCGCTGTTTTATGCCGCGGGGGTTGTTTTCTGGAAAAATGCGAGCTATGCGATTGTCGATTTCTGGCGGTTCTGGGTGGTGCATTTGTGGGTGGAGGATTTCCTCGAACTATTCACCACCATCATGGTCGCCTACATATTCGTCCTGTTGGGAGTGGTTCGTCCCAAAGTGGCGCTTACCATCATCTACCTGGATGTTATCCTTTACTCCGTGGGCGGCGTGGTTGGAACGATGCATCATCTCTATTTCAGCGGCACGCCGGCCACGCACATGGCTTTAGGCGCGGATGACCGGTTGGAGGAAGAACTCGATCTGCCGCGCGT
>JAMCZD010000093.1:0-5228 GCA_023473405.1 Candidatus Omnitrophota bacterium | reverse complement strand
AGGCGCTTTCTTCTCGGCGATGGAAGTCATCCCCCTGCTGCTGCTCAGTTACGAGGCCTGGCGGTTCATGCAGTTGGGCGCGCCCCCGGGGCAACGCTCGCTCTTGGGAGCCGACAGCACCCAGTTCCCGCACAAATGGGCGGTGATGTTCCTCATTGCCGTTGGTTTCTGGAATTTCCTGGGCGCGGGAGTCTTTGGATTCCTGATCAACCTGCCGATTGTGAGCTACTACGAGATCGGCACCGCCTTTACCGCCAACCACGGACACGGGGCGATGATGGGCGTTTACGGCATGCTGGCGATTGGGTTCTTCATGTTCGTGGCGCGTTATTTCATTCCGCGGGACAACGCCAGCGAGAGGGCGATGAGGATCTCGTTTTGGGGTTTGAACATCGGCTTGGCCTGGATGCTGTTCGTGAACCTCTTTCCGCTCGGCCTGCTCCAATTGAACGATAGTGTGACCTATGGCTATTGGCACGCGCGGCAGATCGAGTTCTTCCTCCAACCGGTCATCCGCGCGATCGAGTGGTTACGGTTGCCCGGGGACTTGCTGTTCATCGTCGGCGGCATCTTCCCAATCGTTTACCTGGCATGGAGAATGTTCCGGCTGCGCAATCGATATGAAACACTACCTGCGGAGGCCGCAACGGAGGATTTCACGGAACCGCCAACGCCGGGTTGAGCTTAAAAAGCGGCGATAACGTCCATTTTTCGGTAGGGCGCTGCTGCGCCGCCGTGAACCCACGCGCGGACAAGGGCATCCGCGCTTCTCGCGCTCATGCGGGCTTGACTTTTTCCCGGGGCGGCGCCGACTATCGGACGCTCTATTTGGCGGCTCCCACCTCGATTTATCGGGTGCGTATGCGGGTGCGGGGTATGGCGGCTTTTCCGCTGAATAGCCAGTAGCATCGAGCGTCCGTTCGATCACTATTCGGTGATTGCCGGCCGGCGGAATTCATGGTTAGACTATGCGCCATGAAAACCACTGTCCACCTTACACGGGTTTATCTTCATACCTTGCTGATTGTCTTTGCCTGGCTGGTTCGAGCCAATGGTTTCATTGTCGCGCAGGCGGCTGAGCCCGGGCTTTTGGAAGTCGGCATCGCGGCGCGGGACATAACGCCTGAAGTGCCGATCTGCCTGGCGGGGTATTCTTCGAGGGATCATCCGGCTGAGAAGGTGGATAGTCCACTCGAAGCTCAAGCTATTGCCTGGCGTAATGAAACAGGGGAAAGGTTTGTTTTGGTTGCCGTGGACAATTGCGAGGTCAGCCATGCCTACACTGCGCCGGTGTTGAGGGAGCTGGAGGATAAGTACGGGTTGAAGCCGGGCCGGGTAATGATCCTCTCGAGCCATACGCATTCGGCCCCGATCTTGGAAGGCACCCTCGAGAGCATGTATCAGGTCACCGACGCCGATCTCGAACGGATTCACCGATACAGCGCCTGGCTACGGACACAACTGGTATCGGTGGTTGCCGAGGCGCTGAACCGATTTCAGCCGGCCAGGATGGAATATGGGGTTGGCCGGGCGGCCTTCGCGATGAATCGCCGGCTTTATCGCAATGGGCAGGTTGTTTTTGGCGATAACCCGGACGGCGTGGTTGATTGGGAGGTGCCCGTGCTGCGCATCCGGGGGACGAACGACTCGGTGCGAGCTGTCCTGTTCGGCTATGCGTGTCACGGGACCAGCGTGCGAACCGATAACGATTTTTACACGGTGTCGGGCGAATACATGGCCTACGCCCGGCAACAGATCGAAGCCATGCACCCCGGGGCGATCGCTGTTTTTGTTGCCGGCATGGGCGCGGATGCCGACCCGGCGCCGCGCGGAGGGTTGCTGGCGGCCCGGCGGCATGGATTGGAATTGGCGGGCGCGGTTATGGGAGTTCTGGACCGCCCCATGCAACCTGTCCGAGGTGCGATGCGGCTGGCTTACACTGAAGTATCCCTGCCATTTGTGGCCGTGCCGAGCCGCGACCAGCTCGAAAAGGACGCACACAGCCAGGAAATTCACATCCGGAATCGCGCAGAGAAATACCTGGGACTCTTGGACCAGGGCAGGACCTTGCCTGAGGCGGTAAAACTCCCCTTGGCGGCGGTGCGTTTCGGCGATGACCTAACGTTCGTCGCCATGGGCGGCGAGGTGGTGGCGGACTATTCGATTCGCTTCAAGCGCATCCTGGCGGCAGACCATCCTTGGACCATCGGTTACGCCTATGAGGTGCCGTGTTACATACCTACTGCGCGGCTGATCTTGGAAGGCGGTTATGAGGTTGATCAATCGCTGGTGTTCTACGGTTATTATGGCCCGTTCCGGGGGAGCATTGAAGAAACCATCGTTCAACGCATGAGCGATTTGGTTGCCGGTTTGCGCGGACAACCACTTTAGGATTGACGGATGGAGACGGAGGCTTGAAAAGGATCTTAATGCAAAAATCAGTTCGTTATCCCCGACGCAAATTTCTGTGGAAAACCGGCATCGGCCTCGGCGGTGTCGCAATAGCTGCGAGTCCGAATCTCTTTTTGAATCGCACCCGCGCCGCCACCGGCCAATCGCCAAGCGAGGTCGTTCGATTGGGGCTGATCGGCGCGGGAGGACGGGGACGGAACCACCTTTTTGCGCCCTGGATCACGAAGAACTTCGTGGCGGTGTGCGATGTGGACGCGAACCATCTGGCGTCAGCCCAGAAAGACTTTCGCAGCGCCAATGGACGCGACATCGAGGGTCACACGGACTACCGCCGGCTGCTGGACAACAAGGATATTGACGCGGTGGTGATCGCGGTCCCGGACCATTGGCATGCCTTGACGACGGTCAAGGCCTGCCAGGCGGGCAAGGATGTGTTCATCGAGAAACCCCTAACCCTCTCGATCGAGGAGGGCTGGCACATGATCAAGGCCGCCCGGCATTACCAACGGATCGTTCAAACCGGCAGCCAGCAGCGGTCCAGCAGCGAGTTCCTTCGCGCCTGTGAATATGTCCGTTCGGGTCGCATCGGGAATGTGAAGATGATCCGCGTCGGCATTCCGGGGGTGAACTGGACGAACGCGCCGGCGGTGCCCGACGGCAACCCGCCGTCCGAGCTGGATTACGATCTCTGGCTTGGGCCGGCCCCATGGCGCCCGTATAACCGGGACCGTGTCCATTACTATTTCCGATTTTTCTGGGACTACTCCGGCGGGCAGATGACCAACTGGGGGGCTCATCACCTGGACATCGCGCAGCGGGCGCTCGATATGGACCGGAGCGGGCCGACCGAAATCACCGCGCGCGCCGATTATGATCCGGAGAAACGCTACGAAGTGCCCTCCTGGTTCGAGGTAACCTACAAGTACCCCGGCGACGTCACCGTCCTCTGCGGCATGAGCCATCGCGATGGGATCACCTTCGAAGGCCAGGACGGAATTATTTACGTGAACCGCGGCAAACTGGAATCGACGGTCAAAGGCGCTCTTGACGAACCGCTGGGGAGCAACGAGGTGCACCTGCAGGTCAGCAAAAACCATTATCTGAACTGGTTGGACTGCATCAAGAGCCGCCAATTGCCGATCTCCGACGTGGCCATAGGGCATCGCTCCGCTTCCGTTTGCCACCTCGGCAACCTGGCGGTTCGCTCCGGTCGCAAAATCAAATGGGACCCGGTCAAGGAACAGATCGAAGGCGAGCCCGTGCTGCTGAAGGAGATGAGTTACGAATACCGGACGCCTTGGAAACTTCCGGACATTCCGGACTGATATCCCGGATCAAATCCGCTAATGCGACGCCCCGAATAGTATTGGGTGGGATTGCGCTATGAAAATGGTGTCCAGCCCGAGTTTGCGCCGGGACCGTTCACCGTGCGCGATGGTTTTGTTCCTGTTTTTGAGGCGCGGAAATCGCCCTTTTATTCCGTGAACCGGTTGCCCATCTCCGTTTGCATGGTCTCGGGTGCTGAGGCGCCCCGCATTGGCCGGGCATTGGCCAGTGTGGCGGATTGGACGCGCGAGATCGTGGTGGTGTTGAACGTCGAGGTCAACGATGGCACGGCGGAGATTGCGGAGCGGTACGGGGCCCGGATTTACCGGCATCCCTGGCAAGGATTTCGCGAGCAAAAGAATCTGGCCCTTGACTACGCCCGCCAGCCTTGGGTGCTCGCCTTGGATGCGGACGAGGAGGTCTCGGAGGAACTGGGCGGCTCGATTATCGAGTTTTTAAATAAGCCGGGCGGAGGTTTCTCCGGCGCGCGATTCGCGCGCAAGACGCACTTCCTGGGGCGCTGGATCACCCACGGCGATTGGTATCCGGACCGGGTTTTACGGCTCTTCACCCGCGGAGAAGGCCGGTGGTCAGGTTCCGTCGAGCATTGCCGGATCGAGATTTCGGGAGCGGTCAAGAACCTGGCCGGCGATTTGCTTCATTACTCGAACCCGACCATCGCCAGCTACGTGCAAAAGATCAATTATTTTGCCGACCTGTTCCTCGAGCGGCAACTGGCGCAAAAGGCCCGATGGTCAGCCCCGCGGACCGTGGTGCACGCGGCGTGGCGATTCATCCGCGCCTATGTGTTCCGGGGTGGTTTCCTCGATGGGTATCCCGGTTTTTTCATTGCCGTTTCGACCGCTTACGCCACGCTGGTTCGTTACAGCCGGTTATACGAGCATAATCACTCGTGTTCTTCCTGTGCAGCCCCTTCGTCTTTCCCTGATCATCAACACCAGTGAACGCCCGGCGGCTTTGGACCTGGTGCTTCAAGGGGTGCAGCGGCAAACCCGGACTGCCGATGAAATCTGGATCGCCGATGATGGCTCGGGTGAGTCCACCCGCGCCCTGATTCAGTCCTGGCAAGGACGATTGGGGGGGAATCTGGGCCATGTCTGGCATGAGAAAAAGGGATTCCGACGGTCCGTCATTCTAAATAAGACGCTGGCCAGGACCACGGGTGATTATATTGTTTTTCTGGACGGCGACTGTGTCCCTCACCGCCGGTTCATCGCCGATCATGCGCGGTTGGCCGAACCCGGTTACTGGGTGCAAGGACGCCGTTGCTTCGTCAAGGAACAATGGGTCGAACGATTTCGTCCGGGACGGACCCCGGTCTGGATTTGGATCGCTGCGGGAAGAATCTCGGGGGGCGCCAAAGCTGTTCGATATCCACGGGCGGCGGTGCGGCGGGACACGCGGCTCGAGGGGATACTGGGGTGCAACCTGGGGTTTTGGCGCCAGGACTTGATTCGAGCCATTGCTCA
>JAMCZD010000397.1 GCA_023473405.1 Candidatus Omnitrophota bacterium | reverse complement strand
CCTTCGCATCCGGATGCGAAGGAAAAAGCAAAAAATGATGGGGCGATATCTAATGACAAGGGTCTCTCAGTGCATTTAATCAGACAAGATAAGAATAGATTAGATAAGAAAGGGGGAGGGGGCGCATCAAATGACAAGTCGGTCAACGGGGACAGGCCGCTCTATATTCGGGAGTATGATTCCCTGATAACCGATGCCAGGGAGGAAATCCAACGTCTCAGCTTTTTATCGGATAGCAAAGGTCCTGACGGACGCCTGAAGCCCGAAATCTTGAAGACCATCCAAGACCTGAAGGAGAGAATTCGTGAATGGAAAAGCGCCAAGTTCGGGGTCCAGCTACCCGGTCCAAAATCGCGCACTCAGGACAACCAACCGCAATCGCAAGCCTGACATGACCGCTCCCCCCATCACCATCGCGACTCCCTTCCAGCTCGGAACGCTTTGCCATGCGGTGTTCTCACCCTGTCGGCAGTGGCGCTATGAGCTTTGGCGGCGGTGGGGGAGCGATCCGTATTGCATGTTCATCGGTCTGAATCCATCGACCGCCGATGAGGTGAACGATGATCCAACCGTCCGCCGCTGCATCCGGTTTGCCAGGCAGTGGGGCTATGGGGCACTCTGCATGACCAATATTTTCGCCTGGCGGGCGACCGATCCAGCCGACATGAAGGCGGTCCCTGATCCAGTGGGCCCGGGCAATGACGCGGCCTTGAAGAGGGGGGCAGCCGGCGCGGGTATCGTCATTGCGGCCTGGGGGAATCACGGCTCCCACCTGGGCCGCGATAAAGAAGTGTTGGCAATGCTTTCAAATCTGCATTGCCTGAAGCATACCAAAACCGGCGCGCCAGGGCATCCGCTCTATCTGCGTGCCACAACAACACCTCGACCATTAAGACCATGAATGTAAGTCAGTCAGATTTTCCCGGGCTCGATGATTTCGATGAATTCATCAGCAAACTTCCTCCAAACTCAGTTGTCCGGTTAGAGCCAGGCCTGTATCGGACATGGGGCATTTATCAGGGGCCTAATGGTCTGGCTGGCATACAATTGCCGCCAGGCCTGCGCCTTCTGGGATCGGGGGCCGGCGCCACGGTCATTCAGTTGATCGATGTGGCTTCGGAGGCTAAAGGATGGTTTCATATTCTGGAGGCAACAGGCGAGGGAACCGTTGTGCAGGACCTTACCGTCGATTGCAATGGCGCTAACCTCAGCAAGCCTCAAGTTATCACCGGAGCCATCCAGCTTAAGGGACATCGCTCGATTATTCGCAATGTCGAAATCAAGGGCATTGGTCATTGGGACCCGAATTGCGCTGAGGCATTTTTCGTCAGTATCATTGAAGAAGGTGATAAGGACCTGCGTGATGTCCTGGTGGACGGCTTGCGATTCAATGGCCCAGTCCTCGGCGATACATCGAAACCGAGACAGTTCACGATGCTACTTGTTACCAACAATCACGGTAAACCGGTCCTTAATGCCCGCATTGTGGCTTGCAGCATGGTCCGTACCGACAACGAGGAAAACATCTATGGCCAGGCTATTACGACCGCCGAAGCCGTAGGTGCGGCAGTTGATCACAACTACGTTGAGAATTTCGGCACGGGCTATTACCAGGATAATTACTCCTGCCATGGAGTAATAATTCGCGACAACGTATTTCGCAACGTCCGCGCCGGTATCCATCTGGACAATAGTTGCAGTCCGGACCAGGTGTTTGAATCCATCCATGTTAGCGGCAACCGGATTGATATCCAACGCACCATGCTCGATTCGCAATGGTATTGGGGGGGTATCCTTTTCCTCACCGATGCCACAGGCAAGACGCCCACCAATGTCACCCAATTTGTGACCATCCGTGACAACCTGGTCCGCTTCTTTGATGGGCAGCCGCAAGGAAACGCTACCAACACGGGAATCATGGTTGCTCAATATTACGGCGACCACAAAACGTTGGCGGATTATGCCACCATCGAGAATAACATCATCGACATGACCACTCCGAACGCGATCCAGTGTGATGTCGATCATTATCGCATCTGCGGGAACACGGACTTCCAGCGCAATCTTCTCCCTGCCTGGGATAACCATCGCAAGGTGCTGTTCAGCAATGACAGTCGAGCCGATAGCTCTGACGTGGAAGCGGCTGTAAAGGCATCAGCCAAGAAGATGGTCGATGCGATGAGCGCGGCCATTGAGTGAACGAGGACAAAAGTGAACCATTTTTTCACGGCCATGAGTAGGCCAATGAAAAATAGGGAGTGCCGAAAAGTCGGCGCATGCCATATCAGAGGACACGCCGCCGGCACTCCCCCGGAAAGGAGATAATATGCCAACATTCGATAAAGCGGGAGCGGAGATCATGGACCTCCTTTGGGGCGTCTGCAAATATGAGTCCCATAAACCCATCCGGGAGGCCGGCGTCAAAATTGATGTCGTCCTTGCATACGCGGATCGAGACGACAAGGGCCAGGCGCGCGGCACCGCCCTGCAGAAGGACGGACGACGCGCCTTGGGCATCACCAGGAAGCTCGGGCTCAAGGACCGGGCAATGGGCCGCGGCGATGCCGAGATTACACTTGATGGCGATTATTGGTTGGAAGCCGGCAAGGAACAGCAGGCGGCTCTACTCGATCATGAATTGACCCACCTGGTGGTGAAGATGGACCAAGCTGGCTTCTTCCGTCGCGATCCTCTGAAGCGACCAATTCTGGGGCTACGCCTTCACGACATCGAGGTCGGATGGTTCGTCGAGGTGGCCAAGCGTCATGAGGGCAATAGCCTGGAACGGGGCCAGGCTCTAATGATCATGGATTCATATGGGCAATATTTCTGGCCGGAAATCGTCGGCGCCAAACCAGGAGCCGAGAAGAGCGAGGATGCCGATAAGAAGCCAGGCGATATAACGATCCAAATCAGCGGCGAGGGATTTGACTCGGGACTCATGTCCGAGGAGCAATTTTCGAAGGCCGTTAAGAATATCAAGAAGCGGCCCACAGTAGAACCGACGACAGTCCCGGCATAGGAGACGACATGAGCTTCCCGACTAAAATTGAATATGCCGACGGGACATTTAGCCCGTGGTATGGCTGCACGAAGGTGAGCCCTGGATGCGAGCATTGTTTCGCGGAACGCTGGGCCAGGCGAACCGGCATGGTCGAATGGGGGCCAGGCAGCCCTCGGCGCTTGGCCAGCGAAGCCGCCTGGCGCGCGCCGCTGCGGTGGAACAGGGATGTTGCGGCCGAACGCAAGCGATACCGCGTTCTGGTGGACTTATGCGACCCGTTTGACAGCGAAGTCGATCCACTATGGAGTTGCAGGTTTCACGATCTCATTGAGAAAACGCCCTCCCTTGATTGGCTTTTGCTCACGAAGCGAATTGCGACTCTGCAAGGTTTGCAGGCAACGAAAAACGTCAAGCTCGGGATAACAGTCTGCAACCAACACGAAGCCGACCGGGACATTCCGATCCTGCTTCAGACTCAAGCTTATTTTCGCTGGGTGAGCATCGAGCCGATGCTGGGACCGATCGACCTATCCAATTACCTCAATGAAGGGGATCGACCCGGGCTTGATTGGGTCGTTTGTGGCGGCGAGACAGGCCCCGGCGCCAGGCCGATGCATCCCGACTGTCCGCGCCGGCTCCGCGACCAGTGCTTTGCGACTGGCACGGCGTTCTTCTTCAAGCAGTGGGGTGAGTTTAGGCCGGTGACCCCATTATATGACGGACGCGACGATGAGGCTGAAAACGGATGCGGAGAACTCTACCAGGTTGATCGGAACGGCCATGTGTGGGAGGGCTTTGAAGGACAACCTATCGACTCAAGAACCTGGCTTATGGAACGAGTAGGCCGCAAAGCCGCCGGGCACCTGCTCGACGGCGAGGAATGGAGAGAATTGCCATGAGAAATTTACTCGGGAGAATCCATCATGGTCCCCATCATCATCCTTGGGCTTCACGTGATTATCCCGACCTGGATTGCCATGTCACAGGATGCCTGCTTAATAATGACAAGAAGTGCATGCTTCCAAGCCAGTGTAAGATCGGGCCAGATGGTAAATGTGAAGGATTTCGACCCAAGGATGGACCAAAACAACCAGACGGAGATTAATATCATGAACCAACAGCAACTAGAATTTCGGGCAACACAAGGAGGAAATAGTCAATGCGATCGCATCCTGGCCAGGCTACGCAGATCGGTAGGGGGCTGGATTCCGATGCCCGAACTCTGGAAGGCCAGCGGGGCTTTCGCGATCCACAGCCGCATCTGCGACCTGCGCACTCGAGGGTTCGAGATCGAGCACAAGAATGAGCGGCAGCCCGATGGCAGGATACAAAGCTTCTATCGGCTGATGAAGACTGAAAATCTCCAACGGAGCAATGAATGAGCTGGCTCTTTTCGCGGGCGCTGGTGGCGGCATACTCGGAGGGAAACTTCTTGGCTGGAGGACAATCTGCGCAGTCGAAATCGACGCCTTCCGATGTGAGAAATTGGCCTCGCGACAGAACGAAGGCTTTCTACCGGCCTTTCCAATCTGGTGCGGGCGAATTGAAGATTTCGACGGCAGACCATGGCGAGGGATTGTTGACGTGGTTTCGGGGGGCTTCCCGTGCCAGGACATCAGCCAAGCCAATCCTAACGCTGTCGGAATTACCGGTCCGCGTTCGGGTCTCTGGAGGGAAATGCTCCGCATCATTCGCGAAGTGGGACCAGAAAACATCCTGCTGGAGAATTCACCGCGGCTTACCAGCAGGGGACTCGGAACCGTTCTCGGCGACTTGGCCGCCTTGGGGTATGATGCGAAATGGGGAGTGCTGGGAGCTAATGACCTCGGAGGTTTCCATCGCCGGAAGCGATTATTCCTTGTGGGCTACATGCCTGAGCAGGGATTTCAGAAGCGGCAAAACTTCGTTCAACACAGCCAATCGAAACAGTCGACCGTTGAACGAGCAGATTTCATCTCTTTGGCCGACCGTATTGACGGCGGACAACAATTACAACCGCAAGAGATACGGCAAATCCAGCCAGGTCGGATTGGCGACGGAAGTCAAGATTGCCTTTGGCGGGATGTCGAGTTCATCAGGTGCCAAGATGGAAGTATCCGCGCCACTAAACCCGGAATTTGCGGAATGGCTAATGGGGTGGCCCATAGGATGGACCGCATCAGCGCCATTGGCGATGGACAAGTTCCAGTCGTGGTTGCCGCCGCATGGCATCTCCTTCAACCAAACCGAATCTGACCACCAAGAATCATGAGAGAACCCAAAACCCTTGTAACACCAGTCGGGCATTTCCCGGTCCATCCGGACATGGAAGATGCCTTGAAATATGCCAGTGAAGAAACCAAGACGATGCTATTGGATTCACTGTCCTGCCTCTGCCACAATGAAGGTCACAGCCTAAATGGCAATGATCAGCATTTCGACGAGGAATGGCTTGCGCGTGAAATCTGGTTCAAACTCGAGAACGCTGGCCACATAAATCACTGGGATAAAATCCCGCCACAAGTGCGCGATCATTACTTACGGATAGCCAGGGCAAGCCTAATGGGCCTGGAAAGATTGATGGGCCGCATCTCACGTCGCTATCTGGCCTGGGAATCAGCACTGCGCGCCCAATGGCAAATCTGCCGGGCCAGAAAGATTGCCCAGCGCAATATGTACGTCGAAAAGATCAACCAGAATGAAATTCAAGCGGACTAACTTCTGCAAACCGGGCAAGTATTCGCTAGATCGCAATCCGCAGCGAAAAGCCGCAGCATCTCGCGCGATAACCAAGGAACGCGATAGCATTCCTTTATTTCCTGAACTTCTGAAGCATCAGACAGCAGAGGAACGCCTTGACGCATTAGAATCCGGCATGCGTCAATGGCATAAGGAGTGGCGTGCCAATCGCGCTCGCAATTGGCGAGAAGCGCGCCGCCGGCTCAAAGAACTCCCTCGAATCACACAGCTAGGAGTGCTGCGTGCATGGAACGGAGAAGGCAACATCACGCGAGACCCCGAATATTTACTCGACATGGTTTGGGGAATCCAGCACAGGGGAGAGAATCCATGGACGCGGCTAAGAATCCTAAGACAAATTAGGCTACTGGGACAGAGGCGACTACCACAAAACGCAGCCAATGCAATCCCCAAGTTACTGCACCCGTCTAATCCATATGCAGAGGTCAGATTACAAAATCGAATAGAAAGAAGAATGGGTATCAAGCATAAGTGACAGAAAGTGAAATCATACAGAAAACGGAATTATTATGAAGGCTACTATTAAAGTGGAAAAGCAAATCGAACTCACTTCTATCCGCGTGACGCTTCCGGTGTGTTACGGGGAGGAGGACATTCCAAACAACTTTCCATTGAGGAAGGGGGATGTGTGGTGCGCTCAAATAGACCTGGAAACGGGAGCCGTTCATGGCTGGCCTAAAGGCAAGTCTGGAGAGCTTATAATGAAGGTCTGCGACGGGGGCACCTATACCCTTCTGGATGAATGCGGCGGAGCCGTGGCCAGCATCGAACAAAACTACGTGCCCCACGGTGTTGTGCCCGGTAAATATGGCGACTACGTTGAACTGATTGTCAACGAGGATGGCATAATCACCAACTGGCCAAAGCATCCGGATGTGTCTCGGTTCTTTGAACAGGACGACTCCAACGGTTAACCATTTATGCCGGATGCCCTAAGAACCAACCTTCGCGATGACAGGCTATAATGCTCAACAGCTTACAATACCAGCGTCCAGGTCGGCTATTACCAGAGCCTATAGGGGATAACAGGGCAGGGAGTCTCCTAGGGCGGCCAAAGAATGCAGGGTCCGCAGCAGGCCGGTTTTCACGTGTGAGCGGAGATTTTGTGAATTCTCACCAATGAAATGGACCCTTTACCAGGCCGCCCGGGAGTGGAATATCGACCGGCAGACGCTGGCCAAACGGCTGTCGGAAGCCGGTGTAACCGTGGGCCGCGGGCGGAAATACCATACACGCGAGGTCACCGCCGCCATTGTTGGGCGTCTCGAATCGGAAAAAATCCGGGAGACCAAGGCACGAGCGAACCTGTTGGAGATCGAGCAGAGCGAAAAGTCGGGGCGGCTGGTAAAGGGTCCATTTCATTG
>JAMCZD010000414.1 GCA_023473405.1 Candidatus Omnitrophota bacterium | reverse complement strand
CCCGCCAAGGTCGGAAAGTCACCCAGCCAAAGCTCGCGTCCATCCGAAATGGACGAGGCGCGGCGCTGGGCCGCGGCGAAGTTCGAGGACAAGGCCGGGACCAGGACTCTCGAGGCCGGCTTGCTCGTGCTGGCTCAGCATGATCCGAGGCCGTTCAAAAAGGATAAGAACCCGCTTTCGGGCAAACCGCTCAAATTGGGCGACCGAGAGTACGCGCATGGCCTGTTTTGTCACGCCCCGAGCAAGGTGGTGGTTTATCTGCCCGGTCCGGGCAAGACGTTTAGCTCGGTAGCCGGGGTCGATAGCAACGAGGAAACCGCGGGCGGGCAGGGGAGCGTGGTCTTTTCAGTGTCGGTCGGAGGGAAAGTGGTCTTCCATTCGGACGTGCGGCGGGAGGGGATGCCCGGAGTCCCGGTGCAGGTTGATTTAAACGGAGCGACTCAGTTTACACTCGAAGTCGGGGATTCGGGAGACGGGCACATAAAAGACCAGGCGGCCTGGTTCGACACGAAGGCGGTCCTGGCGGATGGACGCGAGCTTTGGCTGGGTGACTTTCCGACCTTGGCGGGCCCGATGCGTGAGCCGTATGACACCGCTCCGCCATTTTCATTTGTTTACAACGGCCAATCGTCGGCCTCGCTGCTCAAGTCCTGGCCATTGAAACGGGAGCGACTCGAGCTGGACCCGCAACGGACCCAATACACGCTGACCCACACCGATCCGCAAAGCGGCCTCGAGGTGCGATGGGTGGGGATCGAGTATCACGATTATCCGACGGTGGAATGGACGTGGTATTTCAAGAACACCGGCTCGGCCGACAGCCAGGTTTTATCCGACATCGAGGGATTGGACATGGGCCTGACGCGCGGCGGCAAGGGCGAGTTTGTTCTGCATCATAATAAGGGCACCTTTGTTCGCGCCGATGATTACGAACCGCTGACGACGGTTATGGGGCCGAATCAAAAATTGCGTTTTGCCCCGCCAGGCGGGCGTCCCCTCGGTGCCGTTTTTCCGTATTACAATATTGCCTGGTCCGGCGAAGGCGTGATCGTGGTGATCGGGTGGCCGGGTCAATGGGCCGCCAGATTCGAGCGGGACGAAGGCAACGGGTTGCGAGTAATTGCCGGGCAGGAGTTGACCCACCTGAAGCTGCAGCCGGGCGAGGAGATTCGCACCCCGCTGATGGTGCTCCAGTTTTGGAAAGGCGACTGGGAACGGGCCCAAAACGTTTGGCGGAGCTGGATGCTGGCGCACAACGTTCCGCGTCCGGGCGGCAAGTTGCCCGGCCCGCTCCTCACCCCGTGCAGCTCGCACCAGTTCGGCGAGATGATCCATGCAAACGAACAGAACCAGATATTCTTCATCGACCGTTACCTGGAAGAGGGGTTGAAGATAGATTACTGGTGGATGGATGCCGGTTGGTATGTGAACAAGACCGGTTGGCCCAATACCGGCACGTGGGAGGTGGACCCGGAACGTTTTCCGCATGGCCTGCGGGCGATTACGGACCATGCCCATTCCAAGGGGGTCAAGTGCATCGTCTGGTTCGAGCCGGAGCGAGTCACGCCCGGCACCTGGCTGTATGAGAATCATCCCGAATGGCTGCTCCGGGGCACCCTGTTCAACCTGGGCAACCCGGCGGCGCGCGAATGGCTGACCGACCACATCGACCACCTGCTGACGGAGCAGGGGATCGATCTCTACCGGCAGGATTACAATATCGATCCTTTGGGTTTTTGGCGCGGCAACGATGCCCCGGACCGCCAAGGGATCACCGAGAACCACTACGTGACCGGTTACCTGGCTTACTGGGACGAACTGCGCCGGCGCCATCCCAATATGCTCATCGATTCATGCGCCTCGGGCGGCCATCGCAATGACCTCGAAACCATGCGCCGGGCCGTGCCCTTCCTGCGCAGCGATTACATCCAGAACGCGGTGGGCAACCAATGCCATACCTACGGGCTCTCCCTCTGGCTGCCTTACCATGGCACCGGCAGCGACCAAACCGGCGCTTATGAAATCCAGAGCGACATGGCGTGCCCCAGCTTCATTGCCTGCTGGGACATGCGCAATCGGAACCTGGACTACGATCTGTTCCGCCGGTTGGTCGGCGAATGGCGGCAATTCGCCAATGACTACTTCGGTGATTACTATCCGCTCACGCCTTACAGCCTGGACAATGACGTCTGGATGGCCTGGCAGTTTGATCGACCGGACCTTGGCGAAGGCATGGTGCAAGCCTTCCGGCGCGCGGATAGTTTCTATGAATCGGTTCGGTTCAAACTCCATAACCTGAAACCAGGAGCCTATTACCGGATCACCAACCTCGATTCGACTGAGACTAAAACGATGAGCGGTCGGGAATTGATGGACGAAGGGCTCTACATCGCCCTGCCGGCAAAGCCTTCCGGTGTCGTGTTCCAATACCGATGCACCGCGCCTTAGTGGAAAGGGTCCCTACCAGTAAATTACAGATGAAGAGACAAATATTAAACCAAAGGCGGAACGGGGAATTTATTCGCGAACAACCTGAGCCGGGGCGGCAACGAAATACAGGTCACGCCCCTTTCTATATTGGGTTCAGGTTGCTCCTGGTCCTTCTCTTTGTGTCGGCTTGTCCCGCGACACACGCGGTCGAAGCTAATTCCACAGAAATGGCCTCGATGCACCGCTGGGTGACAGCCTGGTTCACCGCGCCAAGCCCAGCCGCGCCATTTACGTTTTTGTATGACGGACGGCCATCAGCCGAGGTCCTCGAGCACTGGAAGCTGACACGGCAGAGCCGGCAACTGGATGGCCGGCGTATCGAGCACATCGTCCAATACTCGGACCCGGGAGCAGGGCTTGCCGTTCGTGCGGTGGCGATCGAGTACAGCGATTTTCCGGCGGTGGAGTGGGTTGTGCACATACAGAACGCCAGCGAGACTAACAGCGCCTTGTTCGATCAGATCGAGCCGCTTGATTTGCAGTTGACGAATCCGCCTGGCGGGAAATTCGTGCTCCACTATGCGCTTGGTGATAGCAACCATCCGACCAACAGTTTTGCACCCATCGATCAAGAGTTGATTTCGGCGCCTTCGACGATTTCCGATCCATCGGCCCATGACGAAGGCGCAGGCAGTGCGGACAAAAACACCGGGGGTTCAACCGATTTGACCTTGACCCCTAATGGCGGGCGCTCGTCCGATGGCTATCTTCCCTTCTTTAACCTCGAGTGTCCAACCGGCGGCATGTTGGCGGCCATAGGCTGGTCGGGTCAGTGGGCCGCCCGGTTTCAAACCCTCGAGAACCATAACCTCCGTGTCCTGGCCGGCATGCAGAAGACGCATCTCCGGCTTTACCCGGGCGAGTCCATTCGGACGCCGCGCATCCTGCTGGTGTTCTGGGACGGTCGTAATTCTCTGCGCGGGAACAACCTGTTCCGTCAAATCCTCCTGGCCCATTATCTGCCCCGGCGGAATGGCCGCGTCGTCCCCGCTCCGATTTGCGCCAGCGTGACTGAGGTTGATTCGGACGGGTCGTATGAAGGGCCTCATGTGCGGGTCATGCCCATCCTGGCCGCTAGAGATATCGAGGTGTTCTGGTCGGATATGGACCCCCAGCAGTGGTATCCGGGCGGGTTCCCTAACGGAACCGGCACTTGGGAACCCGACTTGAAGAAATACCCGCATGGCCTGAAGCCGATTGGCGATGCCGCCCACGCGGCTGGTCTCGGTTATTTGCTCTGGTTCGAACCGGAACGAGTGGCACCCGGCACGCGGATCGACCAGGTGCACCCCGAATGGGTCATGAAGTCGCCCGGTGGCGGAAGCGGTCTCTTTCGCCTTCAGAATCCCCGGGCCCGCGCCTGGCTCACGGATTACATCGATACCCAAATCAGCGCCGCCAGGCTCGATTGGGTTCGGTGGGACTTCAATATCGAGCCGCTCGGTTTCTGGCGGCGCAATGACGCTCCCGATCGCCAGGGCATGACCGAAATCCGATATATCGAAGGTTTATATGCCATGTGGGACGAATTGCGCTCGCGGCATCCGGGACTGATTATTGACAATTGCGCCAGCGGTGGACGGCGCATCGACCTCGAGACCTGCCGGCGCAGCCTCCCTTTGTGGCACAGCGACATGCAGTGCTTCGGACCCAACCCGGCGGCGGAACAACTGCAGAACGGCGGTCTCAATCGCTGGATTCCGTTTCATGGCTGCGCCAATTTCGGCTATGAACCCTCCTACGCCTTTCGCAGTGCCATGACTGCCGGCAATATCCTCGTAGCCGGCAACGCCCAAGGCCGCTTGAGCACCGCGGACCCGGACACTGCCGGGCTGGTCATGCGAACGGTCGCCGCGTATCAAAGGGCGCGTCCCTTTATGCGGGGCGATTTCTACCCCTTGTTTCCACACCAGGCCAACCCGGAGGCCTGGTATGGCTATCAATTCCATCGGCCGGACCTGGAAGCGGGCATGGCCATCGTATTTCGTCGAGAAAAATGCATGGACGAATCGCATAAAATATTCTTGAAGGAGATTGATCAGGACACCATGTTCGACGTTGAGTTCCAAGGGGACGGGCGGAGGGTGCGCTTGCGGGGAAGCGATCTGTCGGCATTGAGCGTGGAAATTCCTTCGTGTCCAGGGTCGATTATTATTTATTATCGCAAATCGGAGGGCTAAGAGAAATATAGAGAAACAAACCATGAAAACCTCATTATCAACAACGGGCGGTTTGGCCTTGGGACTGGGCCTGCTAATGGCATTTCAAACCGCAAAGGCCGAGATTCAAGTTGGCGATGCCTATGCGCGGGGGAGCGCCGACGGCCAGAACTGGGTGATCGGCACCAAGTCGATCGAAATGACATTTGCCTGCCAGGGCGACCGGTTCCGGCTGA
Organism: Candidatus Omnitrophota bacterium; assembly: GCA_023473405.1. GTDB lineage: Bacteria > Verrucomicrobiota > Verrucomicrobiia > Limisphaerales > UBA1319 > JAMCZD01. Next base: position 2,237 of record JAMCZD010000414.1, on the reverse strand, counting down.
CCAGTTACCGCAACAAACTCTACGATCCGCCGATCGAATACGTCGATGCCAAGGCGGCGGCGGCGCCGTTCCTGCTTGAATCGGCCCATTTCGGCGAACAATTCAAGGTGGAACGGCTCTGGTCGAAACCTTTCGTGGGCAACGCGGTAGTCGATCCCGGGCTTGATCATGTTCAGGTGACGGTGCGCCAGGGCGACATGATTGGTTTCAGTGTTGGGCCGCATGGCGCCTTTGAAGGCGACCAGGTCCGCTGGATCACCACGCTCGATTACGGCGACGGCGAAAGCTATTCATCTTCGCAGGACCCCGAGGTTCATCAAGGGCCGATCTGGTATTATTATGTCCAATCCCCGGGCACCGGTTTCCTCGAGTTGATCGACTCGGTGGAGAAGGCGTCGAATGTGGGAGAAAATATTCGGATACCGAGTGAGCAGAGCGGTTTTCGCGCGCCAGGAAACACGCCGCACGTTGGCCCAACCGTGATGCATCCCTCGAATGACTACGACGCCCTCCGGGTTTGGAAGGCTCCCAAGGCCGGCACCGTGACCATTCGCGGCCGGGTCGAGCATGTTGGCGGAGGGGACGTTGACGTGGCGATTTACCGGATTACCGAGAAATCGAGAGAGGAACGGGCGGCCGGCCAGGCCACCGAACCTTGGACCCTGCAATCGGCGTCCGCGCGCGAAGTAACGAGCGGCGGGCGGCCGGCGGTGCAACTGGACATGAACCTGACGCATGAGGCGCTGCGGGCACATTTATCGGTGACAGCTTTTCCCGGCACGGCAGTTATGCGGCAAAGCGTCGAGTTCGAGAATACCGGGGAGAGTCCGCTCGACCTGAAGCTCAAGGAACCGATGCCGGCCTATGCGATTCTCGGTGGAGAAAACGCCACCGATTATACCAGCTATTGGATCATTGGCGGCAACAGCCAGCCGGTGCAGGGCAAAATGGAGAGCGCCCCCATAACCGCCACCTATCACCACAGCCTGAATGGATCGGCTACTTGGAACTACGTGCCTTGGATGGCGCTGCATCGCGTCGATGGGGCTAAAGACGGGCTCTTTATCGCGCTGGAATATCTGGGGAATTGGCGGTTGTCGGTGGATCACGAACCCGATGGACCGGTTGCCTTCAGCGCCAGCGCGGCGGACTTGCGGACGCGAACGCTGAAGCCGGGCGAGCGATTCGCCTTGCCGCTGGCCACCCTGGGTGTCTTCCGCGAGAACTTCGATAACATGGCGGAGGACTTGTACAATTGGCAGTACGAATACCTGTGGGACTACACCCACGACGATTACTACACGCGCATGCCGTTCACGGTGGCATGGTATGGCGATTCCGATAACTTGCAGCAGCAATGGGCCGGGCACCTGGCCGATCTTGACTTTCACTGGGCCGATTATTTCCGCACTGTCGGAATGGAGCTTCTATGGGAAGACGCCGGCTGGTCCGCCACCCAGCATTGGTGGGATGCCAACCTCGAAGGACCCGACTTTGGCCGGACGCAGCGGTTTCTCCCCAAGAACGACATGAAATTGATCGTCTGGATTCCCGGCCATCAGGACCCCGGTCTGTTGGACAACAAAGTTGGCGCGTGGGGCGATTTTCAACGGCGCACCGACGGCATGGGCTTCAATGCGCAGATCGATCCGATCTTCCGCCGGAATACCATCCGTTTCCTCACTGATCATCCTCGATGCTCCTTTCACACGTGCAGTGGCGGAAGCAGCTATGCCCATACGTTTGACGTCCAGCGCTACGCTGATGTCAATTACGACTCCGACGGACCGGGCAGCGATTTTACCAATTATTACTGGTCATACCTCGAGACCCCGGACAAGTGGTTCGACAACCTGAACTGCTGGCAGGGCGCCAAAGGTGTTGTCTATAACCCGGAAACAGGGCGGCGCTACCTGACCCAGGTGCCGAAATGGGGCCTCTATATTTCCGAGCCGGACATTGAAAGCATGCGGCTGATTGCGGACCTTTATCATTACCTGCTGCAGGAAGGCGTTGCCGGTCGCTGGTCCTACATCTCCCACCCCGTGATCAAGGGCGACAAGGAACATTATTACTGCCAGCGCCTGAACTACGACCGAACCAAATCGATCATTATCTTCAAGCACCTTGCCAAAAACCCCCTGACCATCTACCGCTGTGCCCGATATTTGTTTCGCGGCGGGACAGCACGCGGGCGGGCGGTTGCGGGGCGATGGTGTCGCGTCCGCCGCGGGGGC
>JAMCZD010000129.1:2192-7187 GCA_023473405.1 Candidatus Omnitrophota bacterium | reverse complement strand
CTTCAAATAGAAACCGTCCTGTGAAATGCCCGCGCGCGCCTTCGGGGTGGGCAGTTCGATTTTGAGGCTGCGCTTGCCGTTGAATGGTTGGTTTGTATCGAAGCTGTACGTGCCGAGGTGAACCGCGCCGTCCGGATACCAAGGCCGGTACGGCTTATCGGTTTCGCGTTTGAAGGCGACCTTCCACGGCGGGTCCTCTTCGAAGCTGGTCGAGGCAACCTGCTGAGCCAGAAGGCTCGGAATCAGGTTGCAGAGCGGCTCGATGAATTGCCCGACCTGTTCCCCATTGATGGGAAGCTTGGCCAACCGATCGGCGGTAATGCGAACCGACTGGATATCAGCCAAGGTCGAGGAAAAGGCTGAGTGGATTCCGGCTCCAAGGACCAATGAAACCAGCAATCGGACAAAGCGGTGCAACATGAGCCTCTTATTTCAGGCCCGCTTATTTTCGTCAAGCGCTGAACGATAGGGTGAGGGTAAAGGGGGTGGAGCGTGGAGCGTGGAGCGTGAGGAGCGTCATTCATCAGTCCCATCAGTCCCGTAGGTCCCATTGGAAACAAGGCGGTGTCGCGTTTGCGCTTGCCACCGCACTTCAAAGAAGATCAAGGGCGCAACCGGAGGAGGCAACCTCCGCCGGGCAGCAGGTTCAACCGGGCGCGCGAACCGTCAGCGGGTGTCCAGGCGCGATTTGTTGGGTTGAATATATCGAGTGGCTGGCGGGCGACGAGGGTTGTGGTGATTTCCTTTTTGTAGTCCAGGTTGACGACGACCACGTGTGTCGGTTGAGTGTCTTTGCCGAAGAGACCCAGCACAAGGCCGGTCACCGGTTTTCCACTCGTGAACTGGACTGACTGGCAGGGAGGTTCGAGGCTGAAACCGGCGTCTGGCGGCAGTGGTTGAGCCCCGGGCGGCACCATTCCCACGTGGTAAGCCCCGAGCGATTTCAACGGCTGCAACTGGGCGGCAATCGCCACGAACTCGGGGTTGATCTGCTTGGCGGCGTAATAGAGGTCAGTTGGCGTGCCATCGGCGTGGACCATCATTCCACGATGATTGTGCGGGTAGAAATAGACGTAATACGAGAGGCCCTGTGCGCCATACGCCAGCGAGGTATAGGCCAGCCAGCGCAATTCGTTGCCGTTCGGCACCCGCATCGATGGGGACCAAGAAGAGGCCTGAACGATGTTGAGGAATGGGACACCGGCGTTCAGGGCGGTTTGCCGGATCATGCCCAAGTTAAGGAAGTATTCCGGTCCATCGGCGCCACCGGTCTGGAAGTGGTAATGATCGTAGCTGATCAAGCCGGGATTTACTGTTTCGATGAATTGCCGCAGGTGCTCGCGGTAGGCGGTGACGGTGTCGCCCTTGGTGCCCAGCTGTTCATTATTAGCGTAGGTGGGAAAGAGGTTGATGTATCCCAGGTGCGCCGGGTCGCGCTCGCGCAAATAAGCCACCAGTTTGCCCAGGGCCGGAAAGGCCGACGCGTTGGGTTCGTCAGTGATGAAATAAGCGTAGAGCGCGGGATGCTTTTTCACGCGTTCGATGAGGGCATCGAGCTGGGCTTTTTTATCGGGATTATCGAGTGATTGCGGAGATATTAGCCCGTCGATGAGCATGGCGCGCAGGCCGTATTTTTGGGCGGTATCGAGCTCGTTCTCATGGCACCAAATCAGGTTCCAGCCGCCTTCCCGCATCAGCTTGGCGGCGGCATCGGTGATCGGGGGCGAAGCCCAGTAGGTCGTGATCGGCGTTCCTATTTGCCAATGGGCAGGGCTGGTTTCGGCGCGAACGGTGGAACATGAAATCCACGCCACCATGGCTCCGGCAACAACAGGAATGGTCCTTGGCAAAAAAGAATAAAAAAATCTCTTGGGATTTGTCATGGGCCGATCATCACTCGACCACGCTTGCGGATCAAGCAATTTGCACAGGCTGCGCGGAAGACAGTATTGCGCGCAGTGGCATCGGACCTGAGTTCTGTCACTTTTCCGCAATTCGAGGCTCGACGCTGACCGGCGGTTTGATAAGCATTGATCCGTCACCATGAAACACGGCTATGATTTACGCCGGAATTGATGCCGGGTCCCGCATGCTAAAGGCGGTTCTATGGGACGCCGAATGCGGGAGAGTTCTTGCCGCTGACACCCTCGCGCAGGGCGTCGAGCAGGAAATCCTGGCCGGCCGGCTTTTCGAGCAGTTATTGAATCGGGCCGGGCTGACGCGTGAACGCGTTTCGGCCACGGTTGCGACCGGGTATGGGCGGAACCTGGTTCGGTTCGCGAACACGACGATAACTGAGATCACGTGTCATGCCTGGGGCGTGCGGCACCTGGCCCCCGAGGTGCATACCATCGTCGAGATTGGGGGGCAGGACAGCAAATTGATCCGCCTCAACCGGGACGGGACCGTGCGCGATTTTTCCATGAACGATCGTTGCGCCGCCGGGACCGGGCGCTTTCTGGAAATGGTCGCCGCCCGGCTCGGTGTTCCGCTGGACCAATTGGGGCCATTGGCGGACCGGAGCCGCCAACCGGCGGTGATCAGCAGCATGTGCGCCGTGTTTGCCGAGACCGAGATCATCGGGCTCCTGGCGTCCGGTATCCCCGCGTCTGACATCGTAGCCGGCGTTTTGACATCGGTGGCCACTCGCGTAGCCGGCATGATGGGACGGATTGTTGAACCGCCCGTGTTTTTCACCGGCGGTGTGGCCTTGGTTTCCGGGATGAGCGCGGTGCTTCAATCCTCGTTGGGCTGCCCGGTTAGGGCGGTTGATCAACCGCTGCTGACGGGCGCGCTCGGGGCGGCCATATTGGCGGGCCGGTCCCCGGGCAACCGGCGGCCCACAGCGGCGCAGACCTTGCTGTAATTCCCTCTTGTTAAGTGCGTTATATGAAGAATTGGATTCGCTTAGGACTGGTCTTTTTCACACTCTTGACCGGCGCTTCGGCGCGTTGCCTTGCCACCCCGGTGGGCGCCCAGGACACCGCCCTGCGGAAGGCTGAGCTGGATGAAATGTTGCGTATATTTCCGCGAAGCCTGGCCTGGGAACAATGGCTGAAGAGCAGCGGCGAGCTGCCGCCCAACTTCGAATTGTTGCCCAGCTATCCGTATTTGCCTAATCCGTTTCGGCTGGACGACGGTCAGGAGGTTCGGTCTCGTGCGCAATGGATTCAGCGCCGGCAGGAATTGCTGCAACTGTTCCAACACTACACTCTTGGATCAGTCCCCCCGCCGCCCGGCAATGTCCGCGTCGCGGACATCAAGACCCGTCACGAAGCGGACGCAACGGTCCAGGCGATCACCCTCGAGTTCGGTCCGGAACATAAGGCCAAACTGGCCATGGAACTGATCCTGCCGCCCGGTCCGGGACCGTTTCCCGTCTTTATGACCCAGGACACTCATTACCGCTGGGCGATGGCGGCGGTGAGCCGCGGTTACATAGGTTGCGTTTATGCCGGCGCCGATTCCCGCGATGATACCGGCGGATTCGTTCCCATTTGGCCTGATTACGACTGGTCGAAGCTGACGCGGCGCGCCTGGGCGGCCAGCCGCTGCCTGGATTATCTCTGCACGCTTCCCATTGTTGACCGGGCGCGGATTGCCCTGGCGGGTCACTCGCGCAATGGCAAGGTGGCGCTGATTGCCGGCGCGTTGGACGAACGCTTCAGCGCCATTATCTCGAGCAGTTCGGGCGCCGGTGGCGCATGCTCCTTTCGTTTCTTTTCCGAGGCGCAGTTCGGAGAAGGCATCGAGATGATCACCCGCGTCTTTCCCGATTGGTTCCATCCCCGCCTCCGCTTCTTCGCCGGACGCGAGCGGAAGCTCCCGATTGACCAGCACGAGTTGATTGCTTGCATTGCCCCTCGTCCCTGTCTGATTTCCACGGCGCTCAATGATCCCGTCGAGAGCGTTTGGGCCATCGAGCAGACCTTTTATGCCGCCCGGCGCGTCTATTCCTGGCTGGGCGCCGAGGACGCCATAAATCTCCGCTATCGCCCGGGCGGACACGAGACCCGCGCCGAGGATATCGAGGCTTACCTCGATTGGCTCGATACCAAGTTCGGACGGCGCAATCTCTTCCGCGCCAGCAGCCCCATCTACCCCACCTACGCCGATTGGCTCCAGGCCGATTTATGGCAATGAACCGCCCAACCCGCTGCGATTTCCCGCTGCTTCGCTCGACGGCCTCATGACTTCAACCGGCGGCAATCCCATCCTCACTTCTGACCAGTGGAAAGCCAAACGCGAAGACATCCGCCAGCGGATCATTTGGGGACTCGGCCAGGCCCCGCCTGCCGCCAATGGCCCGGCCGGCGATTACGGCGCCGAACCGATCCACAAAGCCATCCTGTTCGGGCGTGCTGGTGTTCCGGATGGCTTGGTCAAGCAGAGCATTAACTTCGGCAATTATGTTACCGCGGATCTGTATTACCGCGCTGATGTTCCCCATGGCGGCCAAAAAATCCCCGCTGTCATTTGGTTGCACCCCGTCTCGAACTCGAGTGGCTACGTGGCCGGCTACCGCCGTGGTGAACCGGTGCACCTGGCGCTGGCGCGGGCCGGTTTTGCCGTATTCACTTTCGACCAGATCGGCAACGGCAACCGCCTCGATGAGGCCCGGCACTTCTATCGACGCTATCCGCAATGGTCGTTATTGGGCAAAACCGTACAGGAAACGCGCACCGCGGTGGACGCGACGGTGCAGTCGGGATTCGTCGATAGCCATCGCATCTTTCTCCTGGGCTACGGCACGGGCGGCATGGCCGCGCTTTACGCCGCCGCACTCGATGATCGGATCGCGGGCGTCGTTTCCGTTGCGGGCTTCACTCCGATGCGATTGGACGCCATTAAAAAGGGCACCGGCAGCCTGGCGCCCAGCCAGGAATAGACGCGCCGGGCGGCATAAAAGGTCTGCTCGATGGCCCAAACGCTCTCGACGGGATCATTGAGCGCCGTGGAAATCAGACAGGGACGAGGGGCAATGCAAGCAATCAA
>JAMCZD010000129.1:0-2182 GCA_023473405.1 Candidatus Omnitrophota bacterium | reverse complement strand
CCTCATGCCCCGGCTGGCTGCCTTTATCGGCCAGGAAAACCACGTTCCGTATGACTACCATGAACTGCTGGCCATGATCGCTCCAAGACCGGTCCTGGTGGTTGCACCCACCCTTGATGACGAGAACAACCTGGACGATATCACGCGGTGCGTTGGCGAAGCCGCCAAGGTCTATGAATGGCTGGGCGCAAAGAATAAACTGCAGCTCTATTCCCCGGATGATTACAACCGGTTCTCCCCCGAACTCCAGCAGGTAGTGATCCAGCGATTGGCCCAGATGGCGGCCTTGCCCGGCTCGTAAAACCTTGAAACTCGCTGTGATCGGGTCATGCCGGTCTGCCGCAGGGATTGGACGGAGATGGCGATTTTTTTATCCAATTGGAAATTGAGCATTGGGAATTTGTCATTGGTCATTGGTGCGCTTCTGCAACCAAGACAAAAACCCTGAAACGCCGTGCGCACTTCAAATCCCAAATCCCAAATCCCCAATCCCCAATCCCCATGAGCCTCTTCCACCCCATCTCCGTCCGCTACAAATGGTGGGTCGTCGCCATGCTCTGGGGCGTTTGCTTTTTCAATTACGCGGACCGTTTGGCTATCTTCTCTGTTTTCCCCGTTCTCCAGACCGAGTTCGGATTCAGCAAGGCCGAGCTCGGATTGATTGGCTCGGCATTCATGTGGGTTTACGCCGGCATGGCGCCGGCAGCGGGGTATATCGGCGACCGGTTGCGGCGGAAGACGCTCATTTTGGGAGGGTTTTTCTTTTGGAGCATAGTGACCATGAGCACCGGATGGGCCAGCAAGTTCTACCAGTTTTTCGGCATTCGCGCCTTGGAAGGCCTGGGCGAGGCCTTCTATTTTCCGGCCTCGATGTCCGTGATCAGCGATTATCACGCCCGCTCAACCCGGTCGCGGGCGATGTCATTGCACCAATCCAGCGTTTATATCGGGACCATTGCCGGCGGCGCGTTGGGGGGCTTTTTTGCCGAGCATTTTAACTGGCGGACCGGCTTCTACGTCTTTGGTCTGGCAGGCATGCTGCTGGCCTTGTTCCTGAGCCGGTTCTTGCGTGAGCCGTTTCGCGGTCAAACCGAGCTCGAGTCCATTCCGTCAATGACGCCGCCCGAAGGTCCATCGGTAAAAATGGCACTGCGTGAAATCTTCCGGACGCCGACCGCCGTGGTCCTGATGCTGGTGTTCATCGGCGCCAATTTTGTCGCCATGACGTTTCTCACCTGGATGCCCACATTCCTGGGGGAGAAATTCGGACTCAAGCTCACCATGGCCGGCCTGGCGGGCACGCTATTCATCCAATTGGCCAGCGCGGTTGGCGCTCCTGTCGGGGGTCTCCTGGCCGATCGACTCGCCCGGTGGCATCCGGGAGGGCGAATGATGGTTCAGGCCGCCGGCTTGATCGCCGGTGCCGCCTTTGTCTTGTCCATCGGCATGACCCGGGCCGTGCCCACGTTGATTCTGGCCATGACCATCTTCGGATTCTGCAAGGGGCTCTACGATTCGAATATCTTTGCCTCGCTCTACGATGTTGTCCATCCGCGCGCCCGGGCCACCGCCGTCGGCCTGATGAACGCCGCGGGCTGGCTCGGAGGAGCCTTGGCCCCCGCGACCATCGGTTGGGTCGTTACCCGCGGCGGAACCGCAAACGAAGTGGACAACCTCAGCCGCGCCATTGCAATCGGCAGCGCAATTTATCTCGCCGGCGCCTTTTTGCTATTGCCATCCATCCTCCTTTTCGCCCGGCGCGATGTCGTTCGCGCCTGGGCCAGACCGGGAAAGGCATAGACGTCTTGCACGGCGTCCCATTGTCAAATCACTTTTCAAATCGTCGCCCTTCCCGACGGGCAAACACGCCAAACCGCCCGCGCCGGTGTATCGAAATAATGTCCCGATCGGCCCACAAAACCGATCCCGCATGACTCATGCATCAGCGCTGAATCAGCCCTGAATCCCGCCGGATAATCGAGAAACAAGTTGACATTAACTTCGATAAAGGTTATTATAAAGCTCAGTTATAATGAAGCGGATGGACTATAAATCGACTTAATGGTCCGGCTGCAACAGCGGCCCGGCCTGAGAATCCCTTAAGATAAATACAATTTATATTCATGCGCCAAATAGATAAGAGAAAATGATCGTAAGATTAAGAAAAATATTTCCCTCATCA
>JAMCZD010000424.1 GCA_023473405.1 Candidatus Omnitrophota bacterium | reverse complement strand
AGCGACGCAGTTCGCAATCCGCCTACTCGACCCCCTGCATTTATCAACCCAACGGCGGCCAACCCGAATTGATCTTCACCAGCACCGCGCATGGCATCACCGCCGTTGACGGCGCCACCGGGAAGGTGAAGTGGGAAATGGACAAGGTTTTCCGGGACCGTTGCGTCAGCTCGCCCGTAATGGCGAATGGTCTGGTGATTGCCGGCGCCGGTTATGGGGTGACCGGGTTCCATTACGTCGCCGTGCGCCCGGGATCGTCGGAAGATGGATCAGCGCCCGCGTTGGTTTACGAGGTCAAGAAGCCCGTTCCGCTTGTGCCGACGCCGTTGGTGGTGGGCGACAGGTTGTTTTTGTGGGGTGACAACGGCCAGGTTTCATGCCTGCGGGCGGATACCGGCGAGCTGGTCTGGCGCGAGCGGCTCGAGGCCGAATTCTATAGTTCGCCGGTGTGCGTGAACCACCGCATTTACTGCGTGTCCAAAGAAGGAGAGGTATTCGTCCTGGCCGTATCGGACAAGCTTGAGATCCTGGCGCGCATGCAACTGGGTGAGCCAAGCTTTGCCACCCCCGCAGTGTCCGGCGGGGTGATGTATCTGAGAACCTATTCCCATTTGATCTCGATTGGCGGCCCGAAACCGTGAGGGCGTCACGGCATTACGGCTGCAGCAGAAGACCGCGAAGGCGGCTGCCCTTGAGGATTGAAAATTGGTCATTTGTAATCGAATTCAGGGTGCCACGCGTTCACTCGATTTGACCCGGCCTGCCGCAACGGGATTCCCGCCCGCATCGCGTGGCCGATTGGAAATCGGCGATACAGCAGGTAAGGAAACCTGCCACGGGCACGGGCTTTCAGCCCTTTGATTTGTTTTGGGGTACTCTTCCTGGGGCGTTGCCCCAGGCTGGGATGGGGTCGCACCTTTGGTGCTCAGGATCAGCCCACGACTTGGATTCTCCAATTGCGGTTTTGAATTTTAAGGACTCCAGGCTGAGTGATGTGCTCTATCCTACGGTCTGGGGAGCAGTGCCTGTTGCGGTTGCCGTTTGGCCACCCCGGGTGGTGCTTCCTGACGCGCTCACCGAATCTTCTGGTCAGGCAACTCGGTCTTGATGCCTTCATCGAGCGGCATCGAGTCCGGAGTCGCCCCGGTGGTTTTCAGCAGGCTGGCCAATTCCCGTTGAAGCTCGGCGAGCTTGGGGGCGTAACGCGGATTGCCGATGAGATTGTGGCGTTCTTCCGGGTCTTGATTCAGGTCGTAAAGCTCGGCCAGGTGCCGGTCCGGCTCACCGTTTCCAGGCGGATAATGCATATAGGCCCAACCGTCAGTGCGGACACCGCGGACATTGGGGGTGTAGGGAAACTGTTTTTCGTAATTGTATTCGTAAAGGAAGCTCCGGCGCCAGGTTGGGTCGCCCTGTTGCACCAGTGTCTTGAATGACTTGCCTTGGGCGTCTTTCGGGGGCGTTACACCGCACAGGTCGAGCACGCTGGGGGCGATATCCTCCGTGAGCACCATTTGGTCGATCACGCGTGGATGCTCCGGGGCGGTGAGGCCGGGGTAGCGGACCACCAACGGGATGCGGATGCTGGGTTCATGCATGGTGCGTTTGTCCACCATGCCATGCTCGCCATTGATCTGGCCGTTATCTCCCAGGAAAACAATGATGGTGTTATCGAGTTGGTCCTGCGCTTCGAGGGTAAGAGTCAAGGCGCCTATGCTGTCATCAACGCTCAAGATCACGCTCCAATAGGCGCGGATCATGGCGGCAAAGTCCTTGACCGCGGCGGGACGGTCATCCGGAAAATTCTTGCGCCACTCGAACAACGGGCCATAAATCCCGTGCCAGGTGTAGAGCCGCTGGCGAATCCAGGCGGGTTTATCTTCGAGTTTGAACGCCGTGTCCGGGTATTCGATTTCCACCTGGTCGAAGGTATTCGAGTATTTCGGCTCGGGGATATAGAAACTGTGCGGCGCCTTTTCGCCCACCATGAGCAGCCAAGGCCGGCTGTGCGGTCGTTTGAGCCAATCGACGGCGAATTGCGTCACCACGTGCGTATAGTAGCCAGGGAGGACCTTCCGTTGCCCGTTCACGTTGAACTCGGTTCCGTAGTACTTGCCTTGGCCCCGGTGCGAGATCCAGTAATCGAATCCCGGGCGTTTCTCATCGTTGTCCTCGCCCATATGCCACTTGCCTATGTAAGCTGTTTCATAACCGGCAGCCTGGAGCGCCCGCGGAAAATTGGGCAGGTCCAGCGGAAACTCGGTGAAATTGTTCATCACCCGATGTTTGTGGGCGTAGAGGCCGCTCAAGATCGAAGCGCGGCTGGGCGAACAGAGTGAGGTTGTGCAAAAGGCATTCCGGAACCGCACTCCTTCAGCGGCCAATTGGTCGATATTCGGCGTCCGCAGATACGGATGTCCCGCGCAGCCCAGGCAATCCCAGCGCAAATCGTCGCACAGGACAACCAAAACGTTGGGGCGCGCCTTGCCGGTGGCGGCCTGGGCGCATTGGATGGCCGAAAATGCCAACACCAAAACGAGAAGCGAAAGGAAGCGGTTCATGCGGCTGATCCTAAAATGTGATGCGGCGATGTCGAACAGCAAATTTGGCTGAGATGCAGGACCAATGGTTTCAAGGTTTCACGACGGTTTGACACTGGCATGGGAGCCGATATATTGTGCCCGCCTTTTATGAACTTGAAACCGCATATTGCCGTGGTCGGCGCCACAGGCGCCGTGGGCGTCGAGATGATCAAGACCCTCGAGAAACGCCGGTTCCCGGTTGGGAAGCTGACCCTCCTGGCCTCGGCACGTTCGGTGGGCAAGCACCTCGCGTTTCGCGGGGAATCGGTTGCCGTGGCGGAACTGAAGCCGGACTCATTCAAGGGCGTTGACATCGCGTTGTTCAGCGCCGGAGGCAGCATTTCCAAGCAGTTTGCCCCTATCGCCGCCCAGGCCGGGTGTGTTGTCGTCGACAACTCGAGCGCATTTCGCATGGACGACGCGGTCCCGTTGGTAATTCCGGAGATCAACGCCGCCGACATCAAGTGGCATCGCGGCATTATCGCCAATCCCAACTGCACCACCGCCATCGCCCTGATGGCGCTCTATCCCCTGCACCAGGCCTTTCTCGTCAAGCGCATGTTCGCCTCGAGTTACCAGGCCGTATCCGGGACCGGCGCCAAGGCAATCGAGGAGCTGAGACGGCAAATCGCCCAAACAGTCGCCGGCCAACCCGTGACGAAGGAAGTCTATCCGCACCAGATTGCCTTTAACGTGTTGCCCCACGTCGATGTCTTTCTCCCCTCCGGTTATACCAAGGAAGAGATGAAGATGGAAAACGAGGGACGCAAAATCATGCATCATCCCACCTTCCGCGCCAGCGTCACCTGCGTTCGCGTCCCGGTCTATCGCGCCCACTCGATCGCCATCAGCGCCGAGTTCGAAAAACCGGTGAGCGTCGATGCCGCCCTCGAGGTGCTCCGAAAGGCCCCGGGTCTCGATGTCGTGGATGCGCCCGCCAAGAACGAATACCCGTTGCCGCTGTACGTGAGCGAGCGATACAACTGCGCCGTGGGCCGTTTGCGCCGGGACTGTGCCATGGACAATGGCTTGTGCTTCTGGGTGTCCGGCGATCAACTGTTAAAAGGCGCCGCACTTAATGCCGTCCAAATTGCCGAAGAATTCCTGAAATAAGCCCGATGCCAATTATCGGCTTGCCTTCAACCACTTTCATTCCTCGCTGCCGGCGGGTTTTGACGACCTGGATTGTCAGGCGACCAGGACCGTTTGTCCACAGCCACCAATAGCCCGGGTTCGATCCGTGTCCATGCGCACCATCAACATCGAATCGGGTCAACCCACGGTGGACGAGGCGCGCCGCCGCTTGTTGGTCGAGATCGATTGTGCCCGCAAACAAGGTCTCCGGGTGCTCAAAGTCATCCATGGCTGGGGTTCAAGCGGCGAGGGCGGCAAGTTGGGCCCCGCAATCCGAAAGTCTCTCCGTCTCCGCCTCAAGGAAGGCAAGGCATCGCTCGTCGTGCCGGGAGAACGCTTTTCGTCGGACACGCTTGAAGGCCGGCACCTTTTGCAGCGCTACCCCGACCTACGCCGCGACCGCGATTTCAATCGCGCCAACCCCGGCATAACCATAGTCGAGCTCGCCTGAGCAGCTCGGGATCGGCGCAACGCCTTGTATTTGGGAATTGGGAATTGGGATTGAGCATTGAGAATTGGCTATTTTTCGTTGAAGAAAGTCAGCATCGCCGTGGCTCAATCCCGCAACGGCGTTGCCACCATGCATTCAATGACAAATGACAAATTCCCAATGATCAATGGGTGTCAGAGCCGGTTTGCACCGGCTCTGCAGTCTGGCGAGTATGGTTAATTATACCCGATGGACTTCAATACCTGGTCGAAATTGGCCGGGAGCGGTTCGGGCGAGGGTTTCACCAGGCCGTCTGCGTAGCGGACCATGTTCAACAGGAGATGATCGGCAGCGGGGTTTTGACCGATATTCTCGAGGATGCGCATGGTGTTGATCACGAAGTGCCCGGCGCTGAAGTGGTAGGTAGCGGTGATGACGCCTGACTTGAGGTTGTTGGGATCGCCGGGGCCAAAGGCCGCCGCCTCGACATCGTCGGGTGTATCCTGTCCGTCGAAGAGGACCGGCGCGGTCACCTGCAGATAATAATAGGGGTCCATGATACCTTGCGGCGGCAGGCCGTCGAATATGGGGTGGTTCTTGGCGACGTCTTCGCGGTGATAGACCCATAGACTGCTGCCGCGGCACTCGCCCTTCTTTTCGAGCGGCAACCATTTTACGGCGTCGTGGTCTTGGCTGAAGGCCGACGGTTTCAAGAACAGCACGACTGAACCGCGGGCCATGCGACGCGCCAACTCGCGCCACACCTGTGCGCGGTCCGCCCCGCCGGGGCCGTCCCCGACCAGCACGACTGCATTGTCATCGTCGGAGATTTGTTCCAAGGTGCGGCAGGCGACGCCGTGTGCCTTGAGCCAGGCCTGGACTTCCTTTGAAACACCCAGGACCCCCACGGACAGGTTCAACTGAGGCAGGTCTTGTGAGTTCGAGAGATAGAACTCGAGGCGACCGCCCCGTGGAGCGCCGCCCTCTTCGAGCTCGGCGGCAAAAGTATAGAGCCCGCTCGGGCCATTGAGCTTGATGTCCTCGCTAAGCGCTGGGACGGCCAATGGAATGCCGTCGGCGGTATCGGCGGATGGAATCACGAGGGTCCCGGACTTTTCCCATACGATGCCGGACGGACCGCGGATTTTATAGCGCACGGGATACTCGCCTGAACCTAACACGCCATCGTTGGCCATGACGGCCTCGATGCGGAACGACCGGCCTGAGTAAACGTGCATGGGCTCGACAAACAGGCACCATCGGAGTGGAGCAAGACAATCGTTCATTGCGTCCATGGTTCCGAGCTTCAGCTCGCGCCATTCGGTGAGGAGACCTTCGCCGGCCGGTTGATCGATGATGCCGGTAAGGCTGTAGCCGCATAGCTTCGGATTGGCGCGAATCTGGTTATAGCCGAGGAACCGGTGTTTGGCCTGGAGCCGTTCGCTGCCGCGCAACAGGTCTTCCGGGAAGGTGAACACCTGGTCCATGCCGTAGCGTTTCAGGTCGGCTTTGAGCTGATTGGCCAGCGAGTGGTAAGTAACATTATCCTCGAGGTTGGTGGGCGAGTGGTTCTGCTCGTGCAACCGGGCTAATCGGACGACGTTCACCAAGCTGCCAATGCCGAATTCAGAAAGGAAAAGGGGTTTGCTGCAGGACTGTCCGATGGTTCGGAACGCCTGGGTAGCCGGCCACCAAACGTATCGGTGAACGTCACCGGGGCCAATCCAGCCTGGGCCGTGCTTGGCCTTGTCGGCGTTGGGTGATTCATCGCCCCAGCGATATTGCCAGGCGGTGTGGCCGGGGTTGCAGAGCGAGCCGATCTGGGCCTGGCCATCCCACCTCGAGCTGGCCAAGAGGACAAGCCGGCTGTTATCCAGGGCGCGGACCAAGGGCAAGGCATCGACCGCATGGCGAAAGACCGGGCCGTCCGGAGTCTCGTTGAGCAATCCCCATATGGTCACGCACGGATGATTGCGGTTGCGCAGGATCATCTGGGACAGGGAACGGTCGTATCGCTCGGCCATCCAGGGCGAATCGCTCAGGCACCAGGCGGCGCGCGGTTCGGAATAGACCATCAGGCCGATCTCGTCGCAAAACCGCAATTGCTCCGGCAGCGGCGGCCCGCCCAGGAACCGGACCATATCGAATCCCATCGCCTTGGCGTAAAGCAACTCGCGAGTGGCCAGCTCGGGTTTAGGCGCAGTACCGATTGCGACGGGGAAATTGTTTACGGTGTGGCAGGATTCGAGGAAGAGCCGCTTGCCGTTGAGGCGGAAGTAGCCATCCGAACCAACTCGAAAATCGCGAAAGCCGAATCGCTCGCGGTGTTCATCGAGCACCTGGACTGCGGGCAGTTTCGATACCAGGCGCACTCCTGCCCAGTAAAGGTTTGGTTCCAGCAACGACCAGAGCTTCGGCTGCGGCACCACCAGCGGCAGGGCGAATTCGGAGACCCCGGGCCGGGCGGTCAACTCCGCCCCAACCTGGCACTCGACCACGGCCTGGCCGGATTCCTGACGCTCGACGCGGGCGGCCAGCCGGCAAGCGGCGCTCTGCTGAGTGGCGTTTTCGACCGTCAATTGGAGGACCACTTTCCCGGTCCGCGGATCAGCCCGGCAAAAGAGATCGCTGACTCGAACCACGGGCTCGACGCGCAGCTCGACCGGCAGCAAAAGGCCGCCGGAGTTTTCATTGCCGCCAAATGCGTAGTGGTCACTTTGTTTGAATGAATGAGGCACTTCGGTGATCCGGAAATTGTCGATCATTTCGTTGCCCGGGTTGATTACGCGAACCGCCAGGAGGTTCCTGCCGGTTTTCAGCGCTCGAGTCGCGTCGAACTCGGCGGGAAAGTCCGGACCTTCGTAATCGCCGAGCCTTTGGCCGTTAAGCCAGACCTCGCCGTAGTAATCGATTCCGCCGAAGTGCAAGCGGCAGGTGTATTGGTCCGTATCCAAAGGCAGGCCGTTGAACTCGATCCAATACCAGGCGACGCCGTGATAGCCAGGGAATACCTCCTGGATGGTGCCGGGAACGGGAGCCG
>JAMCZD010000223.1 GCA_023473405.1 Candidatus Omnitrophota bacterium | reverse complement strand
CGAAAAGTCAGCCAATTCGTCGCAGTCGAGCTTTCCGCGATTTACCATGATGTGGTGAAAGACCGGCTGTACACCGATGCGCCTGATTCCCCCCGCCGCCGAGCCACCCAAAGCGCGCTCTATCGCCTGGTAACCGGCTTGTGCCAGACCCTCGCGCCAATCCTGGCTTTCACGACGGACGAAGCATGGGAATTCATACCGGGAGTCAAGGCGGGAGAGTCTGTTCATCTAACCGATTGGCAGCCCTTGGGCTTTACCAGGCCCGCCGAAGAACAGGTAGCGTGGCAGAAGCTCATGGAACTTCGCGAGCGCGCCCTGCCGGAGCTGGAAAAGGCGCGCCAGTCAAAGACCATCGGCAAGGCGCTCGAAGCCAGGTTGACCGCGAGCGGTCCGGCGGGTTACATCGGGCCAATGGTGAGCCACGAGGAGAACCTGCGCGAACTGTTGAACGTATCCCAGCTTCGATTGGCCGAGTCCGACCTTACGGACCTCCGAATCGAAGTTGTGCCGGCCGATGGAGTCAAATGTGCCCGCTGCTGGCACTGGGAGACTGATGTGGGCCGGAACACTGGGCATCCAACCATTTGCGGACGCTGCCTGAAAACGATTGGCGCCACTTGAGTTCGCTTGGGACGAAAGAGGCTGGGCGGAGACATGGGCTGTTTTCGGTCCATTGAGAATTGGGCATCGAAAATTAGTCATTGGTCATTGAAAAGAGTCTCTGCAGCCATGACCACACCCTGAAACGGCGTGCCCGCAAGGCAATCAATTCTCAATACTCGACCAGCGGAGAACTGGTCCGGGACTCTGCCTCGTTAGGAAATTCCTTGATGCCTTTCTAAGGTTTTTGCCAATCTGTTTTTAGGGGATACGCCGATTGAGCCGTGGCTGATTTGATGCAAGGGTATAAATTGCATGAAACTTGCGATGTTCCTTGCGTTGGTTCCGATGTCTAGCCTTGGCATGGACCGGCTATCGGCGTTGGCTTGGATCGAGAGCGGCAACAATGACCACGCGGTCGGGAGAGTAGGTGAAATCAGCCGTTACCAGATTCGCAAGAGCGAATGGCGCAAGGTGACGCGTTCCACCCGCTATACCAATCCATATATTGCGAGAACCGTTGCAGTCAGATTGTTGGAAATGCGCCAGTGCGCTTTCCGTAAAATCTACAATAGACCACCAACAGACTTCGAGTTCTACGCCCTCTGGAACGCTCCCAACCAGATACTGCGAGGCTATATAAGCTCGCGAGTGGCTCAGCGTTGCCGCCGCTTCGCCAACTTGTGCGATCTAGACGAACAACCCGCCGAAGCAAATCGGGTCGCCGAGTCCACGGGCCCGCCTTCTTCCTGAACACAGCCGGTGCAAGCCGGCTCCGAGTAATGGGCCGAGCGGCAGTTCCCATGCCTTTCCCGGCAGGGCAGCGCCGCCCCAATATGATGCGCACCGGGGTGTAATTGAGTTTGAACATTGCCGGGGAATGAAGGAAGGTGGGGGGCAATGATTGAACCGTGCACAGGCGCGAACCATTTGACTTTGACGCAGGCGGAACCGCAACCGTCAACGGCTGGTGCATCACCGGTGAAACGACCCCGCAAAGGCGGGCTGCGTCTGTTGGGCGAGGTATTGGACCACGGCGGTCCGGGCTACCTGCAATTTGCCATAACCAACCTCTGCAATGCGCGTTGTGATTTTTGCGGGTTCGCCGTGGACAAATTGAACCCGCGGCAGCGGCGGAGTGTTACCTTGGCAGAGGCGAAGGACGTTATTGACATCGCGGCGCGCAATCATATCGGCTATTTGTTGTTCGTGGGCGGCGAACCATTGGCGCATCCGGACCTTGGGGCTATGATCCGTTACTGCGCCCGGAGCGGACTCTCGCCCATGGTATGCACCAACGGATCGTTGTGGACCGATGAAAACCTGCGGCAGTTCGCCAACAGCGGCCTGGCGAGCGTGATCATGTCGATCGATTCGCACGAGGTATCCCGCCACGAGAAGAACCGCGGCTTGCCCGACGTCTGCCGCAAGATCAAGCGGGCCAATCAGGTTTTGCGTGAATTGGGGGTGCAGAGCACGGCCAGTGTGACCGCCAGCCGGCTGATCGAGGATTACCAAAAGCTGCCTGGTTTCCTGCGGGAATTGGGTTTCTCCTCTTGCACCTTCAGCTATCCGCTGACCCATTTGGATTCGAGCTACCTGAGCTTTCGCGATTCCCAACTGGTCAGTTACCGGACCGACGAATTGATCGGCGTCTTCGAAAAGATCAAGGCGCTGCGGTCACGGCGTGATTTTCAAGTGGTGAATCCCATGGCCTCGCTCGACGACATGCAGCGCCATTTGCGCGGTGAACCGGAGCGGTTCGGTTGCCTGGCCGGGTATAAGTATTTTTATCTTGACTGGCATTTGAATCTGTATCGATGCCATGCCTGGGCCACGCCCATGTGCCGCATCTATGATTTCGACTCCTCGAAACTGATCCGCGACGGGTGCACCAAGTGCATGATCGATTGCTACCGCGATCCCAGCGTGATGCAGCACGTCGCAGTTAGTCTGGGCGACGCCTACCACAACCTCAAAAAGGGCCGGCTGCTGGCGGCGGCCAGGAATCTCCTTGACCGGCGCAACATCACCTCATTGAAGGCGGTCTGGGCCGATCGAAAATGGATTCGGGAGGTGTGATAACCGGGCCTGGTCCTTTGCTCCGCGGACCTCGCCGCCGGCCATCCGCCTCGACTCGCCGGCTTTACTCCCCGGACCGTGGGATAGAGCACACTCTGTTGCGGCGAGGTAATAAAGGAAACCATCAACCTTGCCATGCGCGGCAACACAACCTTGGCAACGCTTTCTGATTGACCAATAGGCCGGGATTGTGTGGAGATAATAAGCCCCTAATCGCGATTAGGGCACTTTAGACCATGGCAAGAAATGGAAGAAAAGATGGTTCTGCCGCGCATTCAGTCCCGCAGGCCAAGTATGATGCGCACCATACGGTTCTCGACAAAACCTATGGCGCCTTGGCGGACTTGCGCCGGGAGCTGTCGGACTCGAGGACGGCTATCGCCGAACGCGCCGAGTTGCTCAGATTCTTTGCCGATTGCACCGATTCGCAGCGCGCCTGGCTCTTGCTCGAGGACTATTTCGGGAAGCTCTCGCTGGCGCGCAAAGACTTTGGCACTCATGAATGGTGGCCCAAACTCCTGGCCGCAATCGGCCAGCGCCGCCTCGAGGAACTGGCTCTGCTCTTCCTGCGCACCCGGCGCCCGCTCCCGAACGAATTAATGTCCTACGCCAACCTCGAACGCCTGTCCCAGGTCGAACAGGCCGAGCAGGAACAGAGCCTGATCGATAAGTTGGAACGGTGGATGTTCCCCCCTACTCCCACCCACCTCGACGCACCCAGGGCCGTCCTGCGGGTCATCTGCGCTCCCACTCCTCTGGATGCTTACCCGGCTCTCCATGAAATGACGGTGCAATTCGCCTTGTCCAGGCCGCGCACCGGCGAAAAAGCCAAGACCCGATCCGAGATCATTGACCTGACCCTTCGCGCCACTCATGAGCGCGAGCTCTTTTCACCCGAAGACTGGGATTTTATTCAGTGGCTTGCCGAGACGTATGGGAGGCTGGAATCGGATGAACCCGCCTGGGTGCTCGGGGACCTTGAATTACTGCGCTGGCTGGCGTGCTGGGGCGGTTCATCGCGACTCGAATTGGCCTTGAACCAGCTCCCCCTGCATTTCGCGGGTCAACTGGCCGAATTACGCCCGCAGCTCGACTCGGATAGCAGCGAACCCGCCTTCTTTCACCAGGTAGCCTTATCCAACGATGAAGTGATTCCACTCGAGCGCGCGCGCTTTTTTGGCGGGCGCCTCACCTTGGTCCTGGTTGATCAAACCTTCTACTTGTTGCGCCGGCCGCCTCCCGCCGACTTGCTCAATGACTGGGTGCAAAAGGCCGCTGTGCCCGTCCGCAAGTTGAGTCACCGTTTCCTGGCTCAACTCCGCAGGTCCAACTCCGGCAATGGGACGGATTGGGACAAGATATGTGTGGCGCATCCGGCGACGCCGCAATTCATCTTCGAGCTGGCGGACGACACCGTTCGCCTGCGGTTGATGGCTCGAAGTGATCGGGACCAAAGCGTCGGGCAGTGGTACGGTCACGAGTGGCAGATGACCGGTGATTCGCCCCGTCCGACCGACAAGGCTGAGCTGCTCGATGATCCGCGGCTGGAACCGGCTACGCAATGGTTGCGCCGGCTGGATTGGTTTACCCCGGAGCCGGGGCTGTGGGTCGGAGACGCCGGGGAGAACTTCCTCAGTTGCCTGGCCGCCGCCTGGCCCGATCGGCCGATCGGCGGAGAATACCTGGCCAACCCGGCTTTCCAGCGCCTGTTCCTGAACCCCAGCAGGCTGAAGCCGCAGATAGTCGTCCACGGGAGCGGGATTGATTGGTTTTCGGTTTCGGCGGAGTGGGAGCGCGAGGGACTCAAGCTGAGCGTCGCGGACCTGGAACAGCTCGCCAATGCAACATCGCGTTTCGTCAAATTGCCCGACGCGGGCTGGGTCGAATTGGACAGCGAAGCGGTGCAGGCAGCGCACGAGACCTTGGCCGACCTGGGAGTGGAGGGGCTGGTTCCGCTGCCGCAACGAGTGGACTTGCTGCATGCGACTCACCTGGACGAGGCCGCATTGCAACGATTGGGGAACTGCGCCGAAACCAAAACTCTCCGCCAGCGGATCGCCAAGTTTTCAGGCATCCACCCCACCGCGCTTCCGGCAATGGTCCGAGCCGAGCTGCGCCCTTACCAGAAGGATGGTTTCGACTTTCTCTGTCACCTGAGCCAAATGCGATTGGGAGGGATTCTGGCCGATGACATGGGGTTGGGCAAAACGCTCCAAACGCTGGCTTGGCTGGCCTGGCTAAAGGAACAGGAGACCGACCGTCCCGGGCCGGCCCTGGTCATTTGCCCGGCGTCGGTCCTGCATAATTGGCGCCGTGAGGCCAATCGATTCACGCCGTTCCTGGAGGTATTGATACTCGAAAGCGGTGCCGCCCGCCACAACCTGCGCCAAAAAATACCCCAATTCGACCTGATCATCACCAATTACGCCCTGTTGCGCCGCGACCTCGCCGATTTGAAGAAGTTCGACTTTCGCGCCCTTATTCTCGATGAGGCGCAATTCATCAAGAATCCGGCTGCCCAGGTCACCCAATCGGTCAAGGAATTGCGCGCCCAACACCGATTGGTCCTGACGGGCACCCCCCTCGAGAACCGCCTGCTGGATTTGTGGAGCATCATGGACTTCGTCCAGCCTGGTTACCTGGGATCTCAATCCGATTTTACCCAAAAATACGAACCGCGCGACAGCGATCCACTGGCGCTAAACGTCGCCCGGCGCCGCCTTTCGGCGCGCCTGCGCCCTTTGCTGCTGCGCCGGCTCAAACACCAGGTGGCACGCGATTTGCCCGACCGGATTGAGGAACGCCTCGACTGCGAATTGGACGAAGGCCAGCGCCGGCTTTACCTCGCCGAGCTGCGCCGGAGCCGCGAACAAATCTTCCAGGCCGTGGCCGAAAAGGGTTTGGCTAAAAACAAAATCCATGTCCTGGCCGCCCTGACCCGCCTGCGCCAGATTTGCTGCCATCCGCGGCTGGTAGGCAACGACTCGCTTTCGGGCAAGACAGAGACCTTGTTCGAATTATTGGAACCCCTGCTGGCTGAGGGACAAAAGGTCCTGGTCTTCAGCCAGTTCGTGCAAATGCTCAAATTGCTCGAACAGGAATGTTTCCAGCGCCAAATCCCAACGCACCTCCTGACCGGCGCCACCAAACAGCGGCACGAAGTCGTGCAAACCTTCCAGAATGACGACCATGCCGCGGTGTTCCTCCTCAGTCTGCGCGCCGCCGGAACCGGTCTGAACCTCACCCGCGCAAACCACGTATTTCACTTCGACAGGTGGTGGAACCCGGCGGTCGAGAACCAGGCCACCGACCGGGCGTTCCGCATCGGCCAGACCAAGAACGTGCAGGTGCATAAGTTCCTCTGCGTGGGGACGCTGGAGGAGAAGATCGACGAAATGATCGAGCACAAGAAAGAGGTCGCTGAGAATGTGGTCGGGACCGGCGAGGGATGGCTGACGGAACTCTCGACCGCCGAGCTCAAAGATATCTTCGCGCTTCGAAAGGACGCAGTGGGGGACTAGTTCGATGAGGAGAGGTAACTACGGGTGGTTCGAGCCCTCTCGTCCGCGCGAGGCGAGGGGCGGTATCAAGTCTCGGTCCAGGAGAGGCGACTTCGGCGAGACCTGGTGGGCGCAGCGCTGGATCGCGGTCCTGGAGAGTTTCAACATCGGCGAACTGGGAGAACACCAGCGCCCGGTCGCCGGTCTCTACTACCTCTTCCAGCATTTCCGTGAGGCGGGCGAGCTTGCCGGAACGGTCCGGGACGGCGGAGTTGTCGCCGAGGAACTGGGCGGGGTGGTTGCACACCTGCTTCAGCTTCGAGAGCGTGGCCAGGATCATCCCTTTGCGCTCGATGCCTTCAGTATCATCCAGGCCGTCTTCCATGCTCTTGACAACGGCCGCGTACAGCGAGGCCTGCTCCCTGGTGAGGTTGCAGAAGACCTTCATCTCGTTTTTCTTGGGGAGGTCTCGGATGATCGACCTGTCGGTCTTCAACCGCCTCAATATGAACGGCCCGGTGAGGCGCTTGAGCCGCTCCGCCGCCTCGGGGTCCCGGCTGACCTGGATGGGCACGAAGAAGCTGCGCTTGAACTCCGCCTGATTCCCGAGAAAACCGGGGTTCAGGAACTCCATTATCGACCACAGATCGCCGACGTTGTTCTCGACGGGCGGTCCGGTGAGCGCGATGCGATAGTCCGCCGCGATGGACCGCGCGGCCTTCGCCTGCCGTGTCTCCGGGTTCTTGATGTTCTGCGCCTCGTCAAGCACGACGCCGGCCCAGTCCACGCTCTTCAGTATCTCGATATCCCTGTGCAGAAGGGCGTAACTGGACACAACGATGGCGTGCGCTTTCGCGCTCTTTCGGAAGGCTTCGCCTTTCGATCTGGCTGTGCCGTGGTGAACCATCACGGGCAGGTCGGGCGTGAACTTCGCCGCCTCCTTCTGCCAGTTGCCGACCACCGACGTCGGGCATATAAGCAGCACGGGACGCTTGCCGTTCGACTCCCAATCCCTCTGGATCAGGGCCAGCGTCTGCGGTGTCTTGCCGAGACCCATATCATCGGCGAGG
>JAMCZD010000494.1 GCA_023473405.1 Candidatus Omnitrophota bacterium | reverse complement strand
GAAAAAGGGTCCGCGAGTTGAAGTGGTATCTGCCATCTTGGCGGAGGAGCTTTGTACCCAAAGCAATTCTCATTATGAAGCTTCTTTCCACTTTGTCTCTCACTTTGTCCCTAAGGCTGCTCAAAAGCCCTGCAATAAAGTGATGGACAAAGTGAAGGACGGAGCTTGAGTCACGCCTTAATGAGAATTGCTGTTGTACCCAAAGGCTGGCAAGCCGTCGAACTATCCGGCATCGTGCGCTTGGACATGACCGGCCTCGATCCGTTGGCTTGTCCGCCGGTGCGGCGCCTGACGGACCTCGCCGTCGATGTCTCCGCCTGGAATGCGCCCGTCCGGCGTTTGAAAGCCGCCCCGTAAAGCCGGGTTGCAAACCCGCGATACAGCGGACTCGGAGGTGTTGCATGCAATGGATAATCAAGGCAGTTTTCCGCCTTCCATGAGCCGCCCCCCTTTTCCCACAGTCAAAATCCGGCTCTGGACATTAGCGGGCTGCATACCTAATTTAGAAGCAGAATGAAAGCAGCATGTCTGATTCTTGCCTCCGCCTCGCCGCGCCGCGCCCATTTGATGGGGAAGCTCGGGTGGGACTTCGATATTGTCGAGGCTGGCGTTCCGGAGGTGTTGGCTCCATTTCTAACCGCGCGTGAAACGGCCCAATTGAATGCATACCGCAAAGCCGGGGCCGTGGCCTGCCTGCATCCCCAGGCGCTGGTGCTGGGGGCAGACACCGTGGTGTGCCTGGACGACGTCATGCTGGGCAAGCCAGCCCATCTGGACGAAGCGCGCGCAATGCTGGCTCGGTTGCAGGGGCGATCCCACCAGGTCATCACCGGCGTCTGCATGATCCAGAAATCGGTGAATCGCCAGCGACTTTTTGCCGTGACGACCCAAGTCTGCTTCCGCTCGCTGACCGGCGTTCAAATTGACCGGTATCTGGCGTCGATTGATCCGCTGGACAAGGCGGGCGCTTACGCCATCCAGGAACAAGGCGATTGGATTGTGGAAAGGATCGTGGGCTCATTCACCAACGTCATCGGCTTGCCCATGGAACAGCTCCAAACGGAACTTCAGAATTGGACACCTCTTGGACCAGGGATGCGCGGCGGTGCGTTCTTCCCGAGTTCGCAAGGCGGTGCTTCGGCGTCGCCCTGATATAGGGCCTGACGATAATTGCGCCAAAGTCAGATTCGCCGATTGGGGCGTCCGCGCACCTGTCTCCCGCAGCCGCCCTGACATACATCCCTCCCGGCTCGTTCCAGAATCGGCTTTACCGCAACGACCGAACCTCGTAGCTTCAGCGTGTGGCGAAGAATCCAGCCAAAGAGGCTTCGGTGCTGCCGGGATTCGGTTTCCTGGCAACTCCATGGCCCCGCTCCTACTTGAATTTCGTCGGGCGCAAATTGTTTCGCCTGGCGGAGTTGGTGAAGGGGCTGGGAGCTTTTAGTCTCATTACACTCGGGGTCACCCTGAGCCAGTGGAACAAGGCGGTCCGCGTGATCCACCCGCTGATCCGTGCGGAGATTTATCGCGCGGGGGTCCGGCTGCTGCCGATCATCGCCTTTATGGGTTTTGCCCTAGGCTTTGTGGTGATTGGACAGACAGTTTCACTGCTGACGCGGGTGGGAGCGTCGAACTACGCGGGCACGGTTATGGTTATGGTTGTGGTTCGCGAGCTGGGCCCGATCGCGACCGCTCTGCTTGTTCTGGCCAGGGTCGGCACTGCGACGGTTATCGAGTTGGGCACCGTGCGCGCGATGGGCGAAGTCGAAGCACTCGAAGCGTTGGGGATCGACCCCATTCACTACCTGGTCGTGCCGCGTGTCATTGGATTGGCCATAGCCATTTTTTCTCTCACGGTGTATTTCATCCTCATCACCTTGTTTAGCGGGTACTTGTTCGCCTTTTTCCAGGATGTCGCCTTGCTGCCCGGCCAATACGTTGGCCAGTTGGCTCGGGCCCTGCGCTGGGAGGATTTTGTTTTGTTGATTTTGAAGACGCTCATCTTCGGAGTGACCATTGCCGTAGTCACCTGCTATGAAGGTTTGGCCAAACCGTTGCGCCAGGAAGAAATCGCGGAGGCAACCACGCGCGCCGTTGTCCAAGGGGTCGAGTTGACGGTTCTTCTGGATGCCCTTTTTATTCTGTTCCTGCTCTTTTGATGAGTGCTTCCCCGCCTGAACCCAGCCGGCACTTGCCCTTGATCCAATTCTTGGATGTGGCTGTGATGTCAATGGAGAACTCCGAGTTGACCGTTCTCGAGGGAGTGAATTGGAGCATTTCCGAGGCCGACTTTTGGGTTGTGGGCGGCATGCCAGCCTCCGGCAAGAGTGATCTGCTGGCCACCGCCGCCGGCCTTCTACGCCCTCAACGTGGAGCGCTTCATCTTTTTGGGCGCGACACGGCCAGTTTCCATGGCGACGAGCTCGCGCGCGAGCGTCTGCGGGTGGGCCTGGTGTTTGGCGATGGCGGGCGGCCGTTCCGCTATTTGACCGTGGCCGAGAATTTGGCCATGCCGATGTGCTATCACCAGGATTGCGCACCGGCGCAGGTGGAATCTACGGTTAACGCGATGCTTGAATACACCGGTCTGGATTTTCTGGCGCACCAGCCTGCCAGCCGGCTGAACCGGAGCTGGCGTCAACGAGTCGGCCTGGCGCGAGCCTTGATTTTGCATCCGGAGGTGTTGCTGTTGGACAACCCGCTGGCCGGGATGGACCCGCGGCAAGCGAGCTGGTGGATGGGATTCCTCGGCAAATTGTCCGCGGGACATGAGTTGTATCATGGGCGCCCCTTGACCTTGGCGGTTGCCACCGATGACTTTCGCCCCTGGCTCGCCCAAGGGCGGCAGTTCGCCTTGTTGAAACAGAATCATTGGCTGCCGTTGGGTGGTCCGGCCGACCTGGACCGGTGTGCCGAGCCGCTGGTGCAGGAATTACTGGCTTCGCCGGTTAGATAAGACTAATACCTATGGCCTTGCAAGACCTTACTCCTCAACTCCGCACCCGGCTGAGCCGGATTGAACGTGTGGTAGGCGTTTTTGTGATCCTGGCCACTCTGATTCTGCTGGCCGGGTTGGCTTACTACGTCTATAGCACCGCCCAGCGCAAAGGCTGGTTTCTAACCAAGGCGCCCTATTTTGTTTTCGTGCAGTCCGCCGCCGGCCTTAACGTGGGCGACCCAGTCAAGCTCATGGGATTCGATGCCGGCGAGATAACCAAAATCGAGCCCATGCCCCCCAGCGACCCCATGTTCAATGTCTACGTCGAATTCGCAATTCGCTCTCCGTATTACGGCTATCTGTGGACCGATTCACGCGCCAAACTCACCGCAGGCGATTTTCTGGGCAACCGGTTCCTCGAAGTCACCAAGGGCACCAACGGCGTGCCCACCTACCAAATCAATAGCGGCGAACCGACTGAGCCCAATGCCAAGGAATTGCCCATCACCGGCGTCTGGAACGACCAAAACGCATACATCCCTATCAACAAGAAGTTTGAAGTCTATAACGAGAAGGACCACACCTATAAATACTCACCTTACTGGTTGCGGTCCGAGGAATCCCCGTCCTTGTCGGATCGCCTCGACGACGTAATTGCAATCGTCCAGGCCAACCTGCCGATCGTGTTCAGCCTCACGAATAGCCTCGCCGAATCGCTGACGAACAGCGCTCATATGGTCGAACGCCTCGACCAAACCTTGCTCGGCGTGCAGCCTATCCTGACCAACCTGACCATTATCTCAGCCCAACTGAGCAATCCGCATGGCGCCCTTGGCGAATGGCTGATCCCAACCCAGATCAACCAGCGCATCCAAGGCACCCTGACTACCGCCGATGCCACCCTCCGCAGCGCCAATACGAATGTAAACATGCTGGCAGACAACCTGAACCACACCTTGGAAAGCGTGGCGGCCATAACTGCCAACCTCAAAGACCAGGTCCAGGCCAACAGCCTGATGCTCAGCCAAATCTCGAGCCTGGTAGTTGACGCCGATGATTTTGTCCAAGGCCTCAAACGCAATTGGCTGCTCAAGGCATCCTTCCAATCACCATCAAATCCCCCCATCGAAGGCCTGGTCGCTCCCAGCGTGGGAGGAGGTGGAAAGTGAAATCGCTTCTCGCTCGCGCCTCATTGAACCTGGGGCTTGTCTTATTGGCGTTCGGATTTGGTTGTTCCTCGACTCCGCCGCCCGCCCCGGTGCCGCCCGCCCGGCAGCAGGCCCAATTTGTCGCCGCGTCGGCGCTCAAACTCTCCCAAGCCGGGAACTGGGTGGCGGCGGCACGGGAATGGCAGGAGGCCGCCGATCAATTCAGCGCGTTAAACGACCTTGGCAATGAAGCCGTTGCGTTGCATAACCTAGCCCAGGCAGACCGTGAGTTGGACAGGCTCGACGCGGCCCAACATCTCCTGGATAGAGCCGCAACTTTGAACCAACAAGCTGGGCAGACCAACGAATGGTGGCGCGACCAAATTGCCCTGCTCCAGGTCGAGTCCCGGGAGGAGCAGACTGCGCCCATCGAAGCGCGCTTCAAACGCCTGGTGCCGTTGCTCCCCAAGGTCGAGGACCCTCAGCTCCGCGGTCTGTTCCTCAATGAGTTCGCTCAATGGCAACAGCGCCAAGAACACCTGAATGAAGCAGCCCAGACCTATCAACAGGCCGAGCAAGCCTTTGTCCAGGCTGCCAGACCTCAAGGCGTTGCCGCGGTGTCGGCCAATCGCGCCTCGCTTTACCTGGCGCAAACCAACTATCCCGCCGCCTTGAAAGAATGGAGTCGCGCATTGGCCGAATACGAGGCCATCGCCGAGCCATTCGGGATCACTCGAGCGCTTGAGGGCCAAGGGCGAACCATGCTGGTGGCGAAACAGGACCTGCCCGAGGCGGAAGAACTACTCCGCCGCGCCGCGCGCAACTTCCAGACCCTGCGGAAGCCCGGTTACCAGGTCGATGCGCTGTTGACGTTAATCGATTGCCTCAAAGCAAGGAACGAACCGCTGGCCGAGGCTCAAAGAGAACTGGCACGCGCCCGCGAGGCCTATGCCGCCGACCTCGAGAAGGCTGAGCAGTGGACTGCCGCCGGAGAGCAATGGAAAGCGGCGGCCGATTTGTGGCAAACACTCGATCAACCCGCCGCACGCAACCTGGCCCTGGCCGGTGTCCAGCGCTGCAGCCGCCAACAGTGAGCCTTTAAACCTCTGCGACCCTGGTCTCGCGGACATGTTCCATCCTGATCTTGCCGTCTTTCAGCCGGAAAATCCGATCGGAATGCCTCCGCGCTTCGCTCAGGTTGTGCGAGATGTGGAGAATGGTTACGGCGGTGTGCTCCCGCACCGTTTGCAGCAGGTTCCCCATCTCGATTCGCGTGTCTTCGTCGAGGGCGCTCAGCGGTTCATCCAGACACAATACATCCGGACGAAACGCCAAGGCCCGGCCCAGGGCGACTCGCTGGATTTCACCGCCGCTCAACCCGTTTGGCTTGCGGTTCAATAACGGTTCCAACCCGAGCCAGGCCGCCAATTCTTTCACGCGCGATTGCATGTCCGCCCGGTTCCATTTGCGAATGGCCAGGGCGAAGGCCAATTGTTCCCGCACCGTCATGGTGCTGAACAAGGCACCGTCTTGCGGGACGAAACCGATACCGCGCAAGGCGGGCTTCAAGCGAGTGACCTCTTGTCCCATGAGAAAGACGCGCCCGCTGGTTATCTGTTTAAGGCCGCAAATGGCCTCCAAAAGGGTGGTCTTGCCGCTGCCGGTCTTGCCCATGAGAAAGGCATGCTCGCCGGTGGGAATTTCGAGGGAGATGTTTTCCAGGGAAAAACTTCCCACCCTGACCGATAAATTCTCCAGGGCAATCATCTCACCTGATTTGCTTCAGTGAAGGATCGAAACCGAACAAGTGGATCAATCCCAATACCATTAGTGCCGTGCCCACCATCAACAGTGAAACCGCCACAGCAGCCTCCAGGTTGCCCACGCTGAGCTCCAAAAAAATGGACGTCGGCAGCACCTCGGTCCGCATCCTCGTCGCCCCGGAAAAAACCAGGACTGGCCCGAATTCACCCAGCGACCTTGCCCACGCCAGGGTAGCTGCCGTCAGGATGCCTCGTTTGGCTTCGGGCAAAACCACCAGCCAAAAGGCCTGGCTCCGCCGGCATCCCAGGGTCAACGCCACCTGTTCGCGCCGCGGGCTGATCTGATCGAAGGTCGCGCGCATGGTCCTGACCGCAAAGGCGCAGGCCACCATGAATTGCGCCAGGATAACACTGGGAACCTCATACGTAACCGGCACTACACTCTCGATGGCGCGGCCCATTCGCGTCTGAAACAATATCAGCAGACTCAGCCCAATCACCATCGGCGGCAGGACAATCGGAATGTCCAGGACTGCATCCAGCAGGCTCTTGCCAAAAAAATCGCGGCGCGACATCAGATAGCCAATCGGCACCGCCGCGCCCAGGGCTAAGATCATCGTCAAGCTGCTGGATAGAAAACTCAGCTTGATCGCAAATCGTATCTCCGGACTCCTCAGCGCCGCCCAGAGATGTGCCGGCGACGTAAACGATGCGTCGGCTACCAAAAGCGCCAATATCAGCCCCAGGTACAGAATCCCGATAATGCCTAACCCGGCCAAAAACGGCCAATCGGAACGGCGCAAAGCGGCCTGCCGCGCCGGTAGTGAATTCAATGGCGGATGCATCGGATGCCAAGCACTCGAATCGACTCAACCAGGCAGCGTTTGTGTACCTTCGGCACCGCTGCCGCGCCCTGAACATAGATGCGACGATCGCTGCAAGCAAACAATTCCGCCCGTTGGAGCGCGGCGCGCCTGCATCCGCGCTCCTGCCAAAAACCGGTATGGTAACGCGCCTTTGGCGCTACTCCCAGTCGCCAATCATCCCGTCGAGCCCTTCGAGAATAGTGACAAGTTTAAATCAGGACTTGACCGCCACACGCGCGGATGAGGGCATCCGCGCTCCAAAGCGCCGTCGCCGCCTCGCTCCGCATTACACGCCACACGCTCCACGCTCCACGCTCCACACGCGGATGAAGGCCTCCGCGCTCCTGCGTGCCCCGGGTTAGTGCCGTGGCGATTCCTCTGAGCGCAGCGCCTCGAGCAATCGTACCATCAAATAGCGGTGCTGGGTCTGGCGCGAGATTGCAACGGTCTGAACCCGGGACGGTCCTTTGGCTTCACCAGGTGCCAGCGACAACTCGATGGCGTCGGGGAATTCATCCGCCACCGTCTTCATGAAAGAGACGTTGCTGGCCAAAAAGGCGTCCGGAATT
>JAMCZD010000317.1:5891-7287 GCA_023473405.1 Candidatus Omnitrophota bacterium | reverse complement strand
TGATGACGGCAAAAAGTCCGTCGAACCCGATCATACGACGGTCCGCCACTGTGCCAAAGGCCGGCAGGACAAGAGGAGTCGATCGCGCTGGTATCTCAGGCAAGTCGGGCATAATAGCGTTCGATGCTTCGGTGGCAGAGTTGGCGGACGTGCTCCAGGTCGGCGCCGCTGCACTGCTTCCACAGGTCCCGGTTGAACTGGAGCCAGGCGACATCACGGCTGTATTCGATATACCGTCTTTGCTGGTACTTTCTGAGAGGCATCGAGACAATAACATTTAGAATATCGCTGTCCGACATCTCAGCTACCCGCGACATGCGCATCGTTCCGCGCTCCACCGCAAGTCCCACCTTCGCCCGCTCTTCGTAAAAGGCACGAAAGCGCGCCACAACATCCGCCATCCGGGCCCGGCCAGACCCGTTGGCCGAATCAAGGAATGCCAGCAGCAGGACAGGCTTGTAGGACGCCGCCATGTCCATCTCATCCACAAAGTCGAAGAACAACTTTTTGATTGTCTCGGGCGTTACCTCCGGAACTCCGAGAGCACTGCGGATTTCCGGGACCCGTTGCCTGGAGAAGTAGAAGTACGTTCGATCGCCGAGTTCGAGGGCGTGATGCGCTTCATCGATGATGACGTAACCGAAGCTCTCCGGAGAGAAATCAGCCAGCGAATCCGCAAAGCTTTGCACAGAGGCACAAAGCACCTGGTGTTCCCCGGGATTCTCACGGATTCGGCCCAGCCAAAGGCCCGGTTTGGACTCCAGCCAAAACTGACGGAATCGCCGTCGCGTTTGCGCGACGAGGTCTTTCCGGTGGGCGAGGTAAAGCGTCCGGCTGTTGAAAGCCTTGGCGTCGGCGATAGCCACCACGGTCTTACCCGTCCCGGTGGCATGCTGTAACAAAGCGATGGTCTTGCCTTCGGCGCGAATCCTTTCCAGCCATTCCAGCGCGTCCTTCTGGTGCGCGCGGAGTTCGAGAATATCGCCTTGCTGCTTGGGAAGAAAATCGTCGAACTCCATCAGACCGGGAATGCCGGCAAGGAAAAGCGTCAACTGCTCCTTAACGAATTCCGGATTCTCGATTAATTGCCGGTCGGTCCAGCGGAATACGCGCCACCGATCAGAGACCAGGCTGTTTTGGCGCAGGAGATCATCCTCATACTTTGCGACGAAGGGTCCAAGCCCCTGGTGCAATTCGGCGTTGTAGTGGTCCGGACCATCGATTTCGAATGCGACCTGGCTGTCGGTGGTCTTCAGGGCATAATCGACGAACCGGTGATTACCGAGGAAATCGCGATAGGGAAACTCGTGAACCAGCATCTGGGCCTTTTCCAACCCGAATACCTCGCGGAATAGGTCGACGAAAACGTCCTCGGGCTGAGTGCTCTGTGCTGCTC
>JAMCZD010000317.1:0-5881 GCA_023473405.1 Candidatus Omnitrophota bacterium | reverse complement strand
ATAATTGTCCCGCATTTTGTGTTTACTCTCGGGGAATGACATCAAATTCACTCATTGGTCATTTCGCTTTTCCCTACCTCCGGATTGATGGTGCGGTCGCTCTGTGCTAACTGCCACCGCCACACCAAATTCCTGCATCCGAACCACGGCATAGATTGTATTGTGCTTCAGACCTCATGGCAACAGAAATATTTTCTATGACTCGAATCCACGTCGGCGATGATGGTAAGACGCCATTTTGTCGGGTTGCTCGGGGTCGTCCAGGCGGAAGAAGGCGGCATGGATGACCTCGTTTTCGTGGACCAGGGCGGCGCCGGCCAGGGCCTTGCCATTGTAACGGTAGTCGGTGCCATGGCCGATGGAGGGGAATAGGCTCGCTTCGGCAACGGCGATTTCATCCAGAAATTGCCGAGCACGAGCGCTGATAGTGTCGGCGGGCGAGGACTCCCCTTTGGAATCGAGCAGGGCCTCCAGGGCGTAACTCCGGACCAGCTTGGAGTGGAGTTTGGCGTAGGCGGCTATGAGCGACACCATGTCGGCACCGGCCGGGGCACCGTTGATGAATGCCAGGAGGCCGACCTGGTTTGGAACGGGTTTGAAGGTTTCTTCGCAGCGTCGGAGGTCATCCTCCCGGGCTTTGAAGACGTCGCTCATCGCGGAAGTCGGCGACGAGGCGCCGGCCTTCGCCTGGAGTTCGGCAACGCCGTCCCAGACTTCGCCCTGGTCGGACCTGTGGCCGGCCGATGCCTCCAGCGAGCGCTGGACGGCGCGGGTCTTGCGCGACCTGCTCCTGTAGGCCATGACGTTGCCAGATGCGCTGAACGTCTTGGAAGCGTAAGACCAACGACCCTGCTCGGTGCAACTGACCGGGATTTTGGTTTCGGAGACCTCCTTCAGAAGGATGGATGTGTTCAGCACCCGGTTTTGCTTGGCACCGGCAAGTTCCTCGCCGTCAACCAGTAAGACTGGATTCTTGCCGCGGTTGATCACCATCAACTCGGGGACTGAGCCCGCGTCGGTGACTTCGGTAATGGCGACATCCCGCCTGTTAAGGGCCTCGCCCAGCGTGCAGTATTTGAACTTGCCGTCGGCAGGGGCAAGAAGCGGCACGATAGC
The DNA here is from genome assembly GCA_023473405.1 of Candidatus Omnitrophota bacterium. GTDB lineage: Bacteria > Verrucomicrobiota > Verrucomicrobiia > Limisphaerales > UBA1319 > JAMCZD01. Next base: position 4,765 of record JAMCZD010000317.1, on the reverse strand, counting down.
GATGTTCTTGTAGGACTGGACTTTGCCGAGTTGAATGGACTGCAACCGACTTTGCACTGCGTTTTCCATCTTGAACCTTTCGTTTTGGGCGGGCAATACCCCACCCGGCTTCTACCTGCGATTAACACGATCCGTTCCCCATCCCCACCTCGCCGGCCGGCAAAACGCCATTCTTCCGGTTCTCGGCGTTACCTTAACCGAACCGGTCTGACATCCGCTGACATACCAAAGCGCGAGTTATTCACAGATTGGCGGCTAGAACGCTGACCGGTAAGCTGAATTATGGCCGTCAACCCTAATCATCGTGCGTTATCGAGGCTGAGGACCCGCCAGTCCTGGAGTCGAAGGCCGCCAGGGCTCGATTAACCCAGCGTTCGATCCTGTCGAGTTGCACTCCTGTGCTGCGCCAGCGGGCTGCGTCGTTGCCGGGGAGGACGATTTCTATCTCCGGGTCGGGGTTGTGACGCAGATGCTTCAGTGAATCCCGCGCCGAGCGGATGGTTTGGCGTATTCGGTGCAGATGGAGGTTCAGCAGCCCGAAAATGGCGCTTTCGGCCATAAGGGAGTCTTTTTGAAGGCCTTCCCAGAGCCGGATCGCCGGCTCCCATGCGTGAACTTCCGAGAGATACTCGGCAATGGAGCTCACCAGCATTGCGCGCCCCTCGACGTTGCCGAGCGAATCCAGGGCGTTGACGGCCTTCCGGACAACCGGTTTGGCCTCTTCAAGCCGGCCCAGGGCCAGCAGAGTGTCCAAAGCGAACATGAGGTCGGCTGCGCTCATTGGTCCCACGAAACGGCGCGGCAGGAAATGGTATGCGGCTTTGTAATCATGCAGGGAGCAGTAGAAGTAAAGCATCATGTAACGCGACTGACGTTTTCCGCGCTTGGAGAGTTTCTGATAGGCGGCTTCGACCAGCGGGCGCCATGGCTTCAATCCATCTACGACAGTGAGTATGGCGTTCAGCCCCGCGCAGAAGCTGTCCGGATCTATCGAATCCCCTCGGAAGTGGCGGCGAACCAGGCGGAGTGCCTGGCCCTTCATGCCCAACCCGACTAATCCTTCCAGCTCGGCAACGATCATGTTCACAGCCCTCGTTCCCGGCTGGGTTTTGCTGACTCGCCATCGACTATTCATATCGTGTCTCACCTGTGCCATTCCGGCGTGCGCAGGCCACGGCCAATCCCGCGCACGCATGGCCAGGTCGCCAGAGTGTCCAATCTATGGTCCCCAATATAGCAGCCGGGGTATGACATCCGCTGACATATCGGTTTTAAAAAAGTTCGCGTTTTTGTAGCCGGGCGGCGTCGATTACGGATTGACATTTCCGGATGAAGCAGGCAAAAGCGGGCCTGTTCTACCGAAAAGTCATATGCCTAAAGTCCGCAGCCAGGTCTACGTGCGCCCCCCGTGGGAGCGGATGATGCACTTCCATAACCTCGTGCGGAACGGGGAGTATCCCAATTGCTCGACCTTGGCCGTGGAGTTCGAGGTTTCCGTCCGCACCATAATGCGGGACGTGGATTTCATGAAATACCGGCTGAACCTGCCGCTGGAATTCGATGGGGGTCAAAACGGGTATTATTACACCCAGCCGGTGAATCAGTTTCCGCAGGTGCCGATCAGCGAGGCGGAGATATTCGCGCTGCTGGTGGCGCACAAGGCCATCGCCCAGTATCATGGCACACCTTTCGAACGACCTCTGGACATGGCGTTTCGCAAGCTGACCGGCCAATTGGACCGCGGGGTCCAGTTCTCCCTGAGCAACCTGGACGAAGTCTTGTCCTTCCGTCCGTTTGCCCCGGAGGACGCCGACGTGGAGAACTTCCAGATACTCACGAGGGCGGTGAAGGAGCGTCGGGAGATCAAATTCCTCTATCGCAACTTGGGAGTGGACAAGGCCCATTGGCGATTGGCCCGCCCTTACCACCTAGCGTGCGTCGACAACCATTGGTACCTCTTCGCCTTCGATGTGAAACGCCAGGCTATGCGCACCTTCGCCTTGACCCGGCTGCGGGCCCCGGAGATCACCCAGGGGCGTTTCACGCTTCCCAAGAAGTTCGATCTAAACGAATACCTGCGTGGCAGCCTCGGGGTATTCAAGGGCGGCGACGACTACGAGGTGGTCATCGACTTCGACTCCTGGGCCGCCGACCTGATCCGTAGGCGCCGGTGGCACACCAGCCAGGAACTTACCGAGCTGCCGAAACGGCAACTCCGCATGCGCCTGCGGCTCAATAGCCTCGAGGAAGCGGAGCGCTGGGTCCTGAGCTGGGGCGCGCATGCCACTGTTGTTCGCCCGCGGGCATTGATCGACCGGCTGCTCCGCACTGCAATTATCCTGCGCGAGCGTTACTCTTCCTAGACCATCCGAAATGGGTGTGACACACAATTCTTCGTTTCCTTTGTTTGCCTGGTGTTTTACTCCCCAGACCGTGGGATAGAGCTTACTCTGCCAAGTGCGATTTTGGCCTGGGGCAAAACGCGAGCGAGGCATGTGTCACGAGCGACACTCAACGAGCGAGCAACGAAGCCCCCGCACAGGCGGCGTTCTAGGGATCAGGCCGCATCTCCCAAGGCCCCCAGATCGCGTTCACGCCGTTTTCCTTGAGCATCCGGCAGGTTCGCTCGACAAATGGCCAGGGCTCCAAGCCGGCGTTTTTGGCGATACCACCCGTCCATGCCCAAGGCCAATACACCCCAAGCGGAAACATGTGGCGAAACAGGAATCCGTTTCATCCTCGAGGTTCTCGCCGCGTTGCCGGAAGAAGGCAAGAACCTCAACCTCTCGGGCGATTTAGGAATGCTTTATTTTACGGTGGGACGGGACGCTGAAGGCGATCGGTGCTGCCAGCATCCAGGCGCACCCGGACCGCGCGGTCGGTTACGTCACCTTGGCCGACGAACCACTCCGCCGGTTTCGCGAGGGGTCATCCGGCTCCTGGAGCAAGCCATGGCCTATCCGGTGAAGGACCTGGAAGACTTCGATGTTCCTTCACGCTTGGCCGACGCTCGCGCACTGCTCTCGCCCAAACACTAATCAGGAGGCTGATCCCTTGGGCTTTTAAAACTATAAGTCTCTCGCTTGGCCGCCCCCTGCACGAGCGAGAGCTGGGATAGCGCTTGCGGTAAATATGCCCCTTGTTCCGGCGCAGTAGAAACTCCAGCGCCAATTCCACGGGCGCGTTCCGGATCAGAAAAGCCTCCGCCCATGACTCGGCTCCGTGTTCGCTCGCCAACCGCCGGACAAAGGCCTGGCTGATTGCCTCATCCATCATGGCGTTCCGTAAGGCGCCCATTTCTTCGTCGGCCAGGCCAACGCCCTTCTTGCGCAAACCAGAAAACACCTGGTTGAAGCAGACCAGAACCTCCACGCCCTCGTCCGGATTGGAGAACGCGGCAATGCCCTGGTCATGCTTCAGAAGCTCCGGCGGGAAGGCCATCCACGGACGCGGATGTTTCACGCCTTGCTCCCGCATCACGCGCGCGATGCTCTCCGCGTCCCTCTCCCGCCATTGTGCCCCCATGCGCTTCTGCTCCGCCGCGGCCAGCGCCAAGCCGTCGGGAAACACCGCCAGGTCGCTCCCGTAATAGGCAACGAACTTCGCATGGTTCTCGTGGGTCAATTCCAACGCTTTGGCGGCCTCCGCGGGACAATAGCGATACGCGATTGAACTGGACCGTTCGAGCATTTCTTTGCGGATGTTGGCTTCCTCGGCCTCCTGTATGTCCCCGAAAACCTTCTGCTCTCCCGACCATTCGGTACAGTGCTGGCAGACAAAACCGTCCTTGGTCGACCTGGGATGCGGACGGACTGAAGAATCTGTTTTGCAGTGCCACTCATCTCCTTTTCACAGTAGTCCAACCTCGCTGCCGGGCAAGAAAGATGAGACTTCGTCCCATCGTGTCGGCCGTCGCGGTATCCCCTCAGCCGAGCCCCCAACCAAACCCGCAACTGCGAAAGAACCTGAACACCCATCATTCGGACTTCAATACCCTGTTCCGGCGACAATGGATCTGAAAGCGATGGGGCTAGTCATTTCCCGGCCGATCCAAGCGTACCATTCCAAATAGCGAACTCGCCCAGGGGAATTGGTCCCGGTAACCACGTTGGCGTCGGCACCAGCGGTCTTCTCGGTTTCACTGCGGATTTCGGCGAAATCCGCAGGCAGTAGAGCCGCATGGTTTCGATAAAAGGTTATCAATACTAAAAAGGGGGATTAAAAGGGACGAAACCAACGGAAAATCGAGGGCAGTTAAACGGGTTGAGGACAGGGAAGGATTGCGGGTACCCCCCCCCGCGCCGCCGTCTCGGCAAGCGCGAGTAAGCGGGACAAGGAGACCGTGAACCGACATCTCCGCTTTCGGTCCAACCACTCCCGCGCCTCGGCGGTGCCGCGCCTTGAATCAGACCAATGGGGCCTCATCACCGATACCGCTTTGCGGGAGCCGGTCTCCATCACACGGCATGGGCGGCCCGCCCTCATCGTCACCTCGGTCCAGGATTATCAGGCCTTGCAACTCCTCAAATACAACCAGCTTAAGGCGGATATTAAGGAAGGCCTGAACGATCTCGAAAAGCGCCGATTCAGCTCCAAGAGTGTGAACGACCTCATTGCCGAGGGCAAAGCGCGGCGGAAAGCGCGAAAACCCGATGGCAACGCTTAGAAAAGCGCTACGCGTCGAATGCGATCTTGAGGCCATCTGGGATTACGTTGCAGCGGACAATCCGGAAGCCGCGGAGCGTTGCCTGCGGCAATGAGGTCG
>JAMCZD010000149.1:4740-7296 GCA_023473405.1 Candidatus Omnitrophota bacterium | reverse complement strand
GCGGTGATCGATTGTTCGTTTATTTCCTTGCGGAAACTCCTGCCGGCGGCCATTGGTTTGCTGCGGGTTGGCGGAACCGTTGTGGCGCTGGTCAAACCGCAATTCGAAGCCGGCAAGGCCGAGGCTGACCGTGGCGCGGGGGTCATCCGCGATTCCAAGGTGCACCAACGGGTGCTCGCCGAGTTGGAGGAGTTTGTCCGCGGCCAACCGCAAATGAAATGGAATGGCCTGGACGAGTCGCCGTTGGTCGGTCCGGCGGGCAACAAAGAATTCTTCATTCAAATTGAAAAAATCGCCTGAGTCTATTCGCCGCGTCGGCCTGATCGCAAATCCGGAGAAGGTCATGTGTCACGTTGCCGTCCAGCGGGCGGCGGATTTGATCCGGGAAAGCGGTCGAGCCGCTTTGACCGACCCCGCTACCGCCCGGATGGCTCGATTGGACCTGCCACAAAGCACGGACTCAGCCGGGCTGGCCCGGGATGCGGATTTGCTGTTGGTCTTTGGCGGCGACGGCACCATGCTGCGGGTGGCGCGTGAAGTTGCCGGTTCGCGGACCCCGATTCTGGGGATCAACGTGGGCGGCCTGGGATTCCTCACCGCCGTGCCTTCCGATCTGTTGCCCAAGGCCTTGGAATTTGTCTGGACCGGCCAATATGATCTCGAACCGTGTCCTTTGCTGACGGCGAGCTGTGAGACCACGAATGGCCCGGTGGAGCAAGTTGCATTGAACGATTTTGTCCTGGGCCGCGGGGCGCCCTCGCGAATGATCGAACTGGAGGTGAGCGTTGATGGGCAAGTCCTGACCTGCTACCGATGCGACGGGTTAATAGTCAGTTCGCCTCGAGGTTCGACCGCCTATTCGCTCTCAGCCGGCGGGGCGGTGGTTTGCCCCGATGCCGCTGTATTCGCCCTGACGCCGATTTGTCCGCACACCTTGTCGAACCGCTCGGTAATCGTCAACCTTGCCTCGACGGTTCAAGTGAAGGTAATGAGCCAGAAACTCGAAACGATCCTGACCGCCGATGGCCAGGTGCAGTCTATCCTGGTCGCCGGCGGGGTGGTGACTATCCGCCGCAGCCGGCGCAAGGTCTATCTCGTTCAGTTGGCCGGTTCATCTTTCTTTGCCACCCTCCGCCAGAAACTCAGTTGGAGCGGGTCAAACGTGTGATCGATTTTTCGTGCGCTATTGCCGCGAGCCCGCTATGATAGTCTCGAATCGCATGTAATTGCACGGTGCCGGACTTACCTGGTTGGAGACAGGACTCGATGATCCGACTCAAAGATATCGCGCAACGCGCCGGGGTTTCCGTCATGACGGTATCCAAGGTGTTGCGGGATGCGCCGGATATCTCGGCGATTACCAAGGCTCGCATTCGCACGCTTGCCCAACAGATGGGCTATGTGCCGGACTCGTTGGCGCAGGGATTGCGCACCCGCAAAAGCAAATTGTTGGGATTGGTAGTATCGGCCATCACCAACCCGATCTTCGTCCGCCTCGTGCTCGCCATCGAGGAACGCGCATTTGAAACGGGTTACGATGTCATTATCGCGCACTCGCTCAATCAACCCGAACGCGAGGAGATGGTGATTCACCGTTTGCTCTCGCGCCGCGTGGATGGATTGTTAATTGCCCCGGTTTATCGCTTGACCCCCGCCGCACCCGTTTATACCGAGCTGCTCAAACGCGATGTCCCAACTGTCATTATTGGACATCACGCCCCTTTCTGCAGTCAATTCGTCAGCGTCGAAACGGACGACTTGCAGGCCAGTTACGCCGTCACGCAGCACTTGATCGGGCTCAAGCACCGGTGCATCGCTTTCTTCACCGGCCCCCCGGTTTGCCCCTGGGCGCAGGAACGTCTCGATGGCTACCGCCGCGCGCTCCGTGAAGCCGGGCTCGAGGTGGACGACCGGCTGATTTTCAACGCCGGTGCCACGATCGAGGAAGGCGAAAAGGCCGCTCGTCAAATGCTTTCCGAGTCGCCCAAAGTCACGGCCGTTCAGGCGGTGAACGATCTGGTGGCTATGGGCGCCGCCAATGTCCTGCTCGATAGCGGCCTGCAAATCCCCCGAGACATCTCTGTTGCCGGTTTCGGGAATTTTTTGGCCAGCGAATTCTATCGCGTGCCGCTGACCACGATTCGCCAGCCAAAATACCGGCTGGGAACCGCTGCCATGGTGGTCCTGATGAAACTCCTCGGCGGCGACCGGCCTGACTCCGTTCGCCTCCCTGCCACGATGGTCGTCCGTGGCAGTACCGGTTCGCCTGCTCCCCCGACTGTGGGATAGATCAACTCCCGCAGCCGGGGGGAAGTAAAGTCACCAATTAGGCCATCCGTTGCCTCAAGACATACGGCAGAATCCCACCGTGCCGGTAATATTCAATTTCAATCGGCGTGTCGATTCGGCACTGCACAGGGACGGACTCGACTTTGCTCATTGCGCGAACGACGCGCAAGACCAGGTCTTGCCGCGGTCTTAAGTCCGCGCTCAATCCAAGGACGTCAAAGGTCTCGGTGCCGTCGAGTTTGAGCGTCTGCGCGTGGGTCCCTTCCT
>JAMCZD010000149.1:0-4644 GCA_023473405.1 Candidatus Omnitrophota bacterium | reverse complement strand
ACGGCCTTGACCCCCAAAAGAGCGGTGCCCTTGGCCGCCCAGTCGCGCGAACTGCCGGTTCCGTATTCCTGGCCGGCCAGGATGATCAAAGGAATTCCAGCAGCGGTGTACTTCATCGCGGCATCGTAAATGCTCATTGTCTCGCCGGTCGGATAAAATCGGGTGACTCCACCTTCCACCCCCGGTACCATCAGGTTCTTGATTCGCACATTGGCAAAGGTCCCTCGAGTCATGACCCGGTCGTTTCCGCGCCGCGAGCCGTAACTGTTGAAGTCGAGGACGGATACACCTTGCGCCTGCAAATATTGACCCGCCGGCGATGATTTTTTAATCGAACCAGCCGGCGAAATATGATCAGTCGTTACGCTGTCTCCGAAAATGCCCAGCGGACGCGCCCCCTTGATCTCCCGGATCACGCCGGGTTCGAGCGAAAAGTTATCGAAAAAGGGCGGCTCCTGGATATAAGTGCTCTTTTCGTCCCACTGATAGACTTGCCCCGGGCGCGAAGGTATCTTGTTCCACAGCGGGTTCTGTTCGCTGAAATCCCGGTAAAGCCGGCGGAATACCTCCGGCTTCAGCGCGCTTTGCAGCAAGCTGCGCACCTCCGCCTGGTTGGGCCATATCTCGCGCAAATAAACCTCCCGCCCGTCTTTCCCCCTTCCCATCGGCTCGCGGGTCAAATCGATATCGACCCGTCCAGCCAGCGCGAACGCCACCACCAACGGCGGTGACATTAGAAAATTGGCCTTGACACTGGGATGAATACGAGCTTCGAAATTTCGATTGCCGGATAAGACCGAAGCGACTACGAGGTCGTGTTGAGTAACGGCTTCTTCGAGACGCGCCTCGAGTGGGCCGCTGTTGCCGATGCAGGTGGTGCACCCGTAGCCAACCAGTTGAAAACCCAGCCGATCGAGGTATGGTTGCAGCCCGGTTTGAAGCAGATAATCGGTTACCACCCGTGATCCGGGCGCCAACGAAGACTTCACGGCTGGACTGACCTCGAGCCCCTTTTCGACCGCCTTCTTTGCCAGCAACCCCGCCGCCAGCATCACGCTCGGGTTGCTGGTGTTGGTGCAACTGGTGATCGCCGCAATGACCACCGAGCCGTGCCCCAGGCTCACTTCAACGTCCGAGGCGGAATCTCCGGAGTTACCTGTTGCCCCCGGCTTTCGGGCCGGGTTTTTAATGACTACCCGCCGGTTGATGCGCGCCGGGTCTTTTCCAAATCCGCTTTCCGTGATGGGCCGGCTCAAGGCTTGAACAAACTCTTGCTTGAGTTTGGGCAAATCAATGCGGTCCTGGGGGCGTTTGGGTCCAGCCACGCTTGGCGTCACCGTGGACAAATCGAGTTCGAGTTCCGTCGAATAATCGATTTGGCCCTTTTGCGGCATGCCAAAGAGACCCTGGGCCCGGTAGTAATTCTCGTATGCACGGCATTGTTCCTCGCTGCGCCCCGTGGCGCGAAGGTAGTTCACACACTCACCGTCGACGGGGAAGAACCCCATTGTGGCGCCATATTCCGGTGCCATGTTGGAGATCGTGGCGCGGTCCACGACCGCCAATGCGGCGGCGCCGGGACCATAAAACTCGACGAATTTGCCCACCACCTTGGCCCGGCGGAGCATCTGAGTGATGGTGAGCGCCAGGTCCGTGGCGGTGGCGCCTTCGGAAAGCGCGCCCGTCAGATATACACCCACCACGTCCGGGGTCAGGAAATAGACCGGTTGCCCCAGCATGCCGGCCTCCGCCTCGATCCCGCCAACCCCCCATCCGACGATCCCTAACCCGTTGATCATGGTGGTGTGCGAATCGGTGCCTACCAGCGTGTCCGGGTAATAAAGGTCGTCCTTGTGCAACACCCCCTTGGCCAGGTATTCGAGGTTGACCTGGTGAATGATGCCAATCCCCGGCGGAATGACGCGAAACGTCTCGAAGGCCTGCGTCCCCCATTTCAGAAATTCATACCGCTCGCGGTTCCTCCGAAACTCGATCTCGAGGTTTCGCCCGAAGGCCTCCGGCGTTCCCGCAAAATCGACCTGCACCGAATGGTCCACCACCAGGTCCACCGGCACCAGTGGCTCGATCAATTTCGATTCCCGCCCCATCCGCCCCACCACGGAGCGCATCGCCGCCAGGTCCACCAGCAGCGGCACACCGGTGAAATCCTGCAGGATAATCCGGGCAACCACGAACGGTATCTCTTCCGTTCGCGCCCCTTTCGCTTGCCACCCCGCCAGCGACCGCACGTTGCGCTCGGTCACCTTGCTGCCGTCGCAGTTGCGCAACACCGACTCGAGTACCACGCGCAATGAAATCGGCAGACGCGATACCGCGCCTAAGCCTGACTTTTCCAGGGCGGAGAGCGAATGAAACCAGCCGGACTGGCCATTCCCAAGATCGAATTGGGCCAGTGTATTAAATAAATTATTCTCCATGTTCATGTTTGTTTATGCACCTTGCCACCCATCTCTCGGGGGTGCGAGCGAAATGAGGAACCAAATCGGGGCGCGGATGCCCTAATCCGCGCGTGATCGATCCTGCCATTTCAAAGCAAAGGCCGGCGCAACACCGTATCGCGCTGAGCCCATTCGGGATTCTGGTTGGGATAATCGAGATTATAATGCAGCCCCCGGCTTTCGGGGCGGCGCAGGGCGCTTTCCACGATCAGTTCAGCCACAGTGGCCAGATTGCGCAATTCCAATAAGTCCCTCGTTACAATGCAATCCCAATAATACTCCTGGATTTCATCCTGGAGATTGGTGATGCGTTTCTTGGCGCGCTGAAGTCGCTTGTTGGTGCGCACGATCCCGACGTAATCCCACATCAGGCGCCGGATTTCATCCCAATTATGCGATACCACCACCATTTCATCCGGATTATGCGCCTTGCCGAATTGCCAATCCGGGATTTTGCATTCGACCGGGGGCAGGGGATTGGCGACGGCTTTGAGGGCTGCGCGGTGCGAGCAGACCAGGGCCTCGAGAAGTGAATTGCTGGCCAACCGGTTTGCCCCGTGCAAGCCCGTGCAGGAAACCTCACCCACCGCGTAGAGACCGAGTATCTCCGTTTCGCCATCGACGTTGGTGGACACCCCGCCGCACTGATAATGGGCCGCCGGCACCACCGGGATAAACTCCTTGGTAATGTCGATGTTATATTGCATGCAGGTGGCGTAGATGTTGGGGAATCGGTCCATGATGAATCTGGCCGGCTTGTGGGTTATATCCAGGAAAACGTGGTCGGCCCCGCTCCGCTTCATCTCGCTGTCGATGGCCCGCGCCACAATGTCGCGTGGCGCCAGTGACTTGAGCGGATGATAGCCGTCCATGAATTCCTGGCCGTCAAGGGTCTTCAATACCGCGCCTTCACCCCGGACCGCCTCGCTGATCAAAAACGACTTGGCCCGCGGATGATACAGGCAGGTGGGATGGAACTGGATGAATTCCATGTTGGCAATGGCGGCGCCGGCCCGATAGGCCATCGCCAGGCCATCCCCAGCCGCAATGTCCGGGTTGGTGGTGTAGAGGTAAACCTTGCCGCACCCGCCCGTGGCCAGCAATACGGTCGGCGCAGTAAAAGTCTCGACGCGTTTCTTCTTTGCATTCAAGACATAAGCTCCCAGGCAACGATTCGGACCCGGCAACCCAAGCTTATGACTGGTGATCAGGTCAATCGCGCAATGGTCCTCGTGAATCACGATGTTCGGCCGCATGGCCGCCGCCGCCAGCAATGCCCTTTCAATCTCCCGCCCGGTGATGTCCTTGGCATGCAGCACCCGGCGTTTGGAATGGCCGCCTTCCTTGCCCAAGTCCCATTCCTTGTCTCCCGGTGAGTCCGGGATTTCCCGCTTGGTGAAACGCATCCCCAGTTCGACCAACTCGGCGATCCGCGCCGGGCCCTCCTCGACTATGGTCCGGACAACCGGTTCGCGGCACAAGCCGGCGCCGGCGGTCAGGGTGTCGCGAATATGCATCGCAAACGAGTCCTCCTTGGACGTGACCGCCGCAATGCCGCCTTGGGCGTAGTTAGTGTTCGATTCGGCGCGGTGTTTCTTGGTCACTACCGCCACTCGGCCGTGCTCGGCCGCCCTTAGCGCAAAAAACAGCCCCGCTATCCCGCTGCCAATTACGAGAAAATCGTATTTTATCAATTCGTTATCCATCTTCGAAGGTCATCTTATCGTGGCGTTATCGATCAGTCGAGTGCGACCAATAAAAACTGCAAGCGCCATGTGCGACCCCGGCTGAACCTGTTCGACCGGACGCAAGGTTGCCGGATCGAAAAACTCGAGGTAATCCACCCGAGCCGCCGGTTGACGCTCGATCAATTCCATCAACCGGCGCCTGAGTGCCTTCGCCTTTACCGCGCCGGTCGCGGCCCGCACCACCCGCCGCGCCTCGCAAATCGCCTGCCATAAAACCGTCCCTTGATGCCGTTCCGTTAACGACAGGTAGGCGTTCCTCGAGCTCATCGCCAATCCGTCCGGCTCCCGCTTCGTTGGCGCCACAATAATCCGAACCGGGAAATTCAGATCGCGCACCATCCTCTGAACAATTGCCGCCTGCTGGAAATCCTTCGCCCCAAAAACCGCCAGATCAGGCAAGACAATATTGAACAGCTTCGAAACGAGCGGCCAGACGC
>JAMCZD010000231.1 GCA_023473405.1 Candidatus Omnitrophota bacterium | reverse complement strand
GTGTTTTATAGCATTATTTTGGCTAAAGCTATTTCATCGAACAGGGGCTAAAGACTTAAAACATTGTGCACGAGTTTTCCATTGTTAAGGATTTAATCGAGATGGTGGAGAAAGAAGCCGCCGCCGCGGGGGCGAATCGCGTTACCCAAGTAACGTTGCGGTTCAATCCGCTAGCTGGTTTCGTAGCTGAGCACATCGAGTTCAGCTTCGAATTGGCCAAGGCACCCAGCGCGCTTCTGGCGCAGGCGGAACTGAAGGTGAACTCGACTAAGGGGATGGTGCGTTGCCTGGATTGCGGGCATGAATTCGAGGTGGAGGAACTGCCCAATATTTGCCCTCATTGCGATTCGCTCAGGCTCGAACCGCTGGATCAAGTCGGGCTGGTTATCGAGAGTTATGAAATCGAGCGCTAACGTGTTGCCCATCGTCGCGCCCGAAGTGAAGCGATTGAGAATCTGCCTGCGCGGGGCGGTGCAGGGGGTGGGTTTTCGTCCGTTTGTGTTTCGGCTGGCGGGCGAACTGGGCGTGGCCGGTTGGGTGAGCAACTCAGCCCAGGGCGTGGCGATCGAGGTGGAAGGGGCGCCGGCTCAGTTGAAGGCGTTCTTGCTGCGGCTGGAACGCGACAAACCGCCGCGTTCGTTTATTCAAAGCCTCGAGTCATCGTGGCTCGATCCGCTTGGTTACTCGGACTTCAAGATTCGAGCGAGCACGGTGGGCGAGCGGACGGCGCTGGTCTTGCCGGACATTGCGACTTGCCCGGAATGCCGCCGCGAGATTTTCGATCCCGACAATCGCCGCTATCGCTATCCATTTACCAACTGCACCCATTGCGGCCCGCGCTACAGCATCATCCGGGCGCTGCCTTACGATCGTGCCCACACGACCATGAGGGGCTTCGTGATGTGCGCGGAGTGCGCCGCAGAGTATGCGAACCCGGCCGACCGCCGTTTTCACGCCCAGCCCAACGCGTGCCCCCGGTGCGGCCCGCATCTCGAGCTTTGGGAAGCCGGGGGCAAGATAAGCGCCATCCGTCACGAGGCGATCCTGGCGGCGGCGGAGGCGCTGCGGCAAGGCGCGATCCTGGCGGTGAAAGGTTTGGGCGGATTTCAGTTGCTGGTGGATGCGCGCCAGGAAGAGGCGGTCAAGCGGTTGCGTCGGCGGAAGCATCGCGAGGAAAAGCCATTTGCGCTCATGTTTCCATCCTTGGCTGCGGTCAAGGAACTATGCGAGGTTTCCGAACTCGAAGGCCGCCTGTTGGAATCGGCTGAGGCGCCCATTGTTTTGCTGAGACGTCGGCTCGATTCACGCGGCACATTCGAAGCCCTTGCTCCGGGGGCCCCCAAGGACGGATGCAGAACCGCCGAAAGCCAATGGCCTATCGCCGCGGCAGTGGCGCCGGGGAATCCTTGTCTGGGGATAATGTTGCCTTATACACCGTTGCATCACTTGTTGATGGCGGAGTTGGGCTTCCCGGTGGTGGCCACGAGCGGCAACCAGTCGGAAGAGCCGATCTGCATTGATGAGCGCGAGGCCCTCGAACGATTGGCCGGCATCGCGGATATGTTCCTGGTCCACAATCGCCCCATTGCGCGCCCGGTGGATGATTCCGTGGCGCGCGTGCTTATGGGGCGGGAATTGGTATTGCGCCGGGCGCGCGGTTACGCACTGCTGCCGATTCACTTGCGGCGTTCGTTGCCGGCAATGCTGGCGGTGGGCGCCCACCAGAAAAACACCGTGGCCATCTCGGTCGGCACCGAGGTATTCATGAGCCAGCACATTGGAGATTTGGAAACGGTCCAGGCCTATGACTCGTTTCGCCGCGTAATCGCGGATTTGGGGCAACTGTATGAGCTGCATCCGGCTGCGATTGCCTGTGACGCGCATCCCGAGTATCGGTCAACGCAATTCGCCCGCGAATGGGCGTCGGGACCGGGTGAGAGGCCTGATGGCCCGGCCAAATCCGCGCCGGTGGTTCAAGTTCAGCATCATTACGCCCATGTGCTGGCGTGCATGGCCGAGAACGACCTGGAGCCGCCGGTATTGGGCGTAGCCTGGGACGGCACGGGTTATGGTTTGGATGGAACGGTATGGGGCGGAGAGTTTCTAGGGGTAACCGAGGACTCCTTTCAACGGCTGGGGTCCTTCCGCCCGTTCCGATTGCCAGGCGGGGAAAAGGCCGTGCAAGAGCCGCGCCGCTCCGCCCTGGGGTTGCTGTTCGAGATTTTCGGCAGCGCGGTGCTGAACATGAGTGAACTGGCCCCGGTTCGGGCCTTTAATCCAACCGAGCTCGAGGTATTGCTGGCGATGCTGGGTCGGAACCTCAATTCTCCGCTGGCCACCAGCGCCGGACGCCTGTTCGACGCCGTGGCGGCCCTGGCCGGGCTGCGGCAGAAAACGCGGTTCGAGGGACAGGCCTCGATGGAATTGGAGTATGCCATTGATGGGATTGAAACGGACGACGCTTATCCGTTCCGGATCATCGGTGGCAAAGGGCTAAGCGGCAGGGGCGAAGAGGCAAGGGGTAAGGGCGAAGCACAAAGCGAGAACGAGTGCCCATTGGCCTTGGCGATTCCGTCTTCGCGCCTTGCACCCAGCTCTTCGCCCATCGCACTTACCCCTTTGCCCTTAGCCCTTAGCCCTTTGCCCTTAGCCCTTAGCCCTTTGCAACAGCCGCGGATAATGATTGACTGGGAGCCGATGGTTTGGGGCATTTTAGAAGATATGCGGTGCCGTGTTCCGGCCAGCCAGGTGGCAGTCAAGTTTCACAATGCGCTGGTGGAAGGGATTGTGGCAGTAGCGCGGGTGCTTGGGCATGAGGCAGTGGCGCTTTCGGGCGGTTGTTTTCAGAACCGTTATCTGACCGAGCGCGCGGTCAAGGCGCTATCGGCTGAAGGTTTTCGACCGTATTGGCATCAGCGGGTTCCGCCCAATGACGGCGGGATAGCCCTGGGCCAGATAGTGGCGGCGGCTCGGTGAGGCCGGCGGAGAGGGACGACGATTATGTGTTTGGCGATACCAGGCAAGATTTTAAGCTTGAGTGATGAGAATCCTCTGACTCGGACAGGCAAGGTTGGTTTTGGCGGCATAGTCAAGACGGTTAACCTGGCTTATGTGCCGGAAGCCGTCGTTGGGGATTACGTGATTGTGCATGTTGGGTTTGCCATAAGCAAGTTAGACGAAGCGGAAGCCCAGCAGGTGTTTAAGTACCTAGAACAAATGGATGAACTAGTGAAATTATCAAATGGCAACTAAACAATATATTACCATCGATGGCAATGAGGCGGTAGCTTACGTTGCCTATCGGCTCAATGAAGTCGTAGCGATCTACCCGATCACTCCCTCCTCCAACATGGGAGAATGGTGCGATCAATGGGCTTCCGAAGGCATCCCTAACCTATGGGGCACCGTACCTTCAGTGACCGAGATGCAAAGCGAAGCCGGAGCCGCCGGAGCCGTGCATGGCGCGCTGCAGACTGGCGCGCTCACCACCACGTTCACGGCCTCGCAGGGCCTGCTGTTGAAGATACCAAACATGTTCAAAATCGCCGGTGAACTCACCCCCGCGGTCTTTCATATCTCCGCCCGAACGCTGGCCACTCACGCCTTGTCCATCTTCGGCGACCACGGCGATGTCATGACGGCGCGCACGACTGGCTTTGCCCTGCTGAGTTCGGGCTCGGTGCAGGAGGCCATGGATTTCGCGCTGATCGCCCAGGCATCATCGCTCGAGTCACGCATACCGTTCCTGCATTTCTTCGACGGTTTTCGCACCTCGCACGAGGTATCCAAGATCGAGAAGGTGACCGAGGACGAGATGCGGGCGATGATCGACGAGAAACTGATTCTCGCCGTTCGCGCGCGGGCATTATCGCCGGACCGCCCGGTTCTTCGGGGAACATCGCAGAATCCCGATGTCTTTTTCCAGGCGCGAGAGACGTGCAACCCATTCTATGCCGCTTGCCCGGGCATTACGCAAAAGGTGATGGATCGGTTTGCGCGATTGACCGGTCGCGCCTATCAACTGTTCCAATATCAGGGCCATCCGGAGGCCGAGCGGGTGGTAGTGCTGATGGGGTCCGGAGTCGAGGCGGCCCACGAAACGGTGGATTACCTCAACCAGCGCGGGGCCAAGGTCGGGGTGCTCAAGGTGCGCCTGTTCCGTCCCTTCGACACGCAACGGTTCGTCGAAGCGCTGCCGGCCACGACCAAGGCCATTGCGGTGCTCGATCGCACCAAGGAACCGGGTTCGGCGGGTGAACCGCTGTACCTGGACTGCGTCTCGGCGCTGAATGAAGGGTTGGTCAATGGCTGGGGCCAGCTCAAGGACATGCCGCGCATCGTCGGCGGCCGCTACGGGCTCTCGTCGAAGGAGTTTACACCTGCGATGGTCAAGGCAACCCTCGACAATCTCGACGTCGCCAAACCGAAAAACCATTTCATGGTGGGCATCGAAGACGATGTCACCCACCAAAGCCTCCCTGTCGATCCCGAGTTCTCGACCGAATCCGACAAAGTGGTTCGGGCGTTATTTTACGGATTGGGATCGGACGGCACGGTCGGCGCGAACAAGAACTCGATCAAGATCATCGGCGAAAACACCGACAATTACGCCCAGGGCTACTTCGTTTACGATTCCAAGAAGGCCGGCGCCGTCACCATCTCGCACCTGCGCTTCGGCTCAGAACGGATTCGGTCGACATACCTGGTCAGCAAGGCCAATTTCGTGGCCTGCCACCAGCCGGTCTTTCTCGAGCGGTATGACATGCTCAGGAGCCTGATCCCGGGCGGTACTTTCCTGCTCAACACCCCGTATGGTCCCGAACAGATTTGGGACCAACTGCCGCAACCGGTGCAGGAAGGGCTGATTGCCAAAAAGGTGAAGTTCTATGTCATAAATGCCACCAAAGTGGCCCGCGAGGCCGGGATGGGTTCCCGGATCAATACGATCATGCATGCCTGTTTCTTTGCGTTGTCCGGGGTTTTGCCCAAGGACGAGGCGATTGCGGCCATCAAGAAATCGATCAAGAAAACGTATGGCCGCAAGGGCGAAGAGATTGTTCAGAAGAACCTGGCGGCCGTGGACCAGACCCTGGCCAACCTGCACGAGGTCAAAGTGCCCGCCAAGGTTACCAGCACCCTTCAATTGCCGCCGCCGGTGAGCTCCGACGCCCCCGCATTTGTAGCCAACGTGTTGGGGACTATTGTTCGGAACTGCGGTGATGACCTGCCCGTGAGCGCCTTCCCGTGCGACGGGACGTTTCCCACCGCGACCGCACAATACGAAAAGCGGAACCTGGCACTGGAAATCCCGGTTTGGGACGAGAAGATTTGCATCCAGTGCGGCAAGTGCAGTGTGATTTGTCCCCACGGCACCATCCGCGCGAAGGTCTACGATCCGAAACACCTCGAAGGCGCGCCGGCCACATTCAAGTCCACCGATGCGCGTGTGCCGGAATGGAAAGGCATGAAATACACGCTGCAAGTGGCGCCGGAAGACTGCACCGGTTGTATGTTGTGCGTGGAAGTCTGCCCGGCTCGGAACAAGACCGAAGCCAAGCTCAAAGCGATCAACATGCGCCCCCAAGCGGCTCTGCGGCTGCCGGAGCGCGAGAATTGGAATTTCTTCCTGGGCATTCCGGAATGGGACCGCCGCCGGATCAAGGTGGGCACGCTTCGCCAACAGCAGGTCATGCGGCCGCTATTCGAGTTCTCAGGAGCTTGTTCAGGCTGCGGCGAGACGCCGTATCTCAAGTTGTTGTCGCAGTTGTTCGGCGACCGCGTAGTGGCGGCGAACGCGACCGGATGTTCCTCGATTTACGGCGGCAACCTGCCCACAACTCCATGGGCCAGCAATGCCGAGGGACGCGGCCCGGCGTGGAACAATTCCCTCTTCGAGGACACCGCGGAGTTCGGTTTGGGTTTCCGTCTGTCTTTGGACAAACAGAAGGAGTTCGCTTCCGAGCTGGTTAAGAAATTGTCGGCTCAGGTTGGCGATGACTTGGTTCAAGGACTACTCACCGCCGAGCAACGGGACGAAGCAAGCATCCAGGAACAACGCGAACGGGTTGCCGCCCTGAAGCAGAAATTGCAGGGATTGGACTCGAACGAGGCCAGGATGCTATTGGCGATCGCCGATGCACTGGTTCGGAAGAGTGTCTGGATAATCGGCGGTGACGGCTGGGCTTACGACATCGGCTACGGCGGTCTGGACCACGTGCTGGCCAGCGGACGCGACGTGAACGTGCTGGTATTGGACACCGAGGTTTACTCGAATACCGGCGGGCAAATGTCGAAGTCCACTCCGCGCGGTGCGGTGGCGAAATTCGCCGCCGGGGGCAAGCCATTGAGCAAGAAGGACCTCGGCCTGATAGCCATGAGTTATGGCAGGGTATACGTTGCCAGTGTCGCCATGGGCGCCAAGGACGAGCATACCTTGCGAGCCTTTATCGAAGCCGAGGCATACCCGGGTCCGTCGATTATTATCGCTTACGCCCACTGCATCGCTCATGGGATCGACCTGGACCGCGGCATCGGCGCTCGTCAGCAGAAACTGGCGGTCGATTCCGGCCAGTGGCTCCTCTATCGCTACGACCCACAGCGGGCGGCGCGGGGTGAAAACCCATTGCAACTGGATTCACCCGCCGCAAAGCTCAAGGTGCAGGATTACCTGCTCTCGGAAAACCGGTTCAAGATGCTCACCAAGAGCAAACCCGAGGATGCCAAACGCCTTTTCCAGCAGGCCCAACTGGATGCAAACGCACGCTGGCAGCTCTACTCTTATATGTCCGCGCGCAAGTACTCCGGCAACGGCAGCGTTGAAGAACCAAAGACCGAGGCCAAAACCGATGCGTAAACTCGAATAGCGTTCCAGGAACAACAGAAGAATCAAGAAAGAGCTAATATGGACCTGACTACAACCTACCTAGGACTCAAGTTGCGCAATCCACTCGTCCCTTCCGCTTCTCCATTGTCGGAAGACCTGGACAATATTAAACGGATGGAAGACGCCGGCGCGGGCGCCGTTGTTCTCCATTCCCTGTTCGAAGAACAATTGGAAGCGGAAGAACACGAACTGGATCGCCATTTGACCCAGGGTTCGGAAAGCTTCGCCGAGGCCCTCAGTTATTTCCCCGAGCTGAGTTCTTTTCGCTTGGGACCCGAGGACTACCTCGAACACATAACCAAGGCCAAAGCCGCGGTTAAGATACCCGTCATCGCCAGTCTCAACGGCACTTCCACCGGCGGTTGGATCGATTACGCCTCGAGAATGCAGCAAGCCGGCGCCGACGCAATCGAGTTGAAC
>JAMCZD010000351.1 GCA_023473405.1 Candidatus Omnitrophota bacterium | reverse complement strand
AAGCCGTTGCCGGGCAGGGTGGCGCAGAAAATACTTGAGCTAATTGCGCCGTCTAAGTAGGCATAAGGGTATGAGTAAACCATTGGGTTTAAAGACTTCGGCAGGGTTTGCCCCCTTGTCGCGGCGCCGGTTCCTGCGATATTCAGCCTGCGCCGTCGGGGTAGGGGCGGTGTCCGGCTTGGCGCGAGCCCAGAGCCGGATTGCCGGCCAGAAGCTGAATCTGGGCTTTATCGCCACCGGCGGGCAGGGCGCGGCGAATCTGAAGGAGCTTGCCAGGGAGAACATCGTGGCACTGTGCGACGTTAATGCCAAAAACCTGGCCGCCGCAGCCCAGCAGTTTCCCGGCGCCAAGGTCTACCAGGATTTCCGCAAGCTGCTCGAACAAAAGGACATCGAAGCGGTCGTCATCAGCACCGCCGATCATACGCATGCCGTGGTCACTCTTCTGGCCATGCGGTTGGGAAAGCATGTTTACAGCGAACAGCCTCTTACCCATAGCATCCATGAAAATGGCGTTGTCGTCCAGGCGGCTCGCGACCACAAGGTGGCCACCCAAATGGGTGTTTCAGCCCATGCCGCCGATGGCTACCGCGACTTGGTTGAATGGGTCGAAGCCGGTGTCATCGGTCCCGTCCATGAGGTGCATGCCTGGACCGACCGCCCACTTTGGCCCCAAGGCCTCGAGCGCCCACCGGACACCCCGGCGCTTCCCGAATACTTGAATTGGGACCTGTGGCTCGGACCCGCCCCCGTGCGGCCCTATAACCCCGCCTACGAACCGGTCAAATGGCGCGGTTGGTGGGACTTCGGCTCCGGCGCCCTTGGTGACATGGGCTGCCATATCCTGGATGCCCCGTTCTGGGTGCTCAACCTTCGTAATCCATCAGCCATCGAGGCTGAGTCTTCCGGGGTTAACCCTGAAACCGCCCCCAAATGGTCCATCATTCGTTACTCTTTTCCCGCCCGGCCGCCGCATCCTCCGCTGAAGTTGACCTGGTATGACGGCGGACGGCAGCCGGAGCCGGACCTTCTCGAACTGCCGGCCGGGCAGAAAATGCCCGTCAACTGCGCCTTGTTGGTGGGGGAGAAAGGCAAGATTCTTATCCCAGTCGGCGCCGCGCCTCGGCTCGTCCCCGAGTCCGCCATGAAGGATTTCAAAACGCCTCCCCAAACCCAGCCTCGATCGATCGGGCATTACCGGGAATGGCTCGAGGCCTGCAAAGGCGGAAAGCCGGCCGGCTGCAACTTTGATTATGCCGGGCCGCTCACGGACTTGGTTCTTCTGGGGAATGTCGCTTTGCGCACCGGCAAACGAATCGAATGGGACGCGCAAAACGCCAAGATCACCAACGTCCCCGAAGCCGCCCCTTTCCTCTGCCCGCCATACCGCCAGGGCTGGACTCTTTAGGTTCTCACCCGAATGGGGGATGGAATTCTGCATTTGTTGGGCGTATTCTGGAATGGTTAATTGAACCCGAAAGCTTATACGCAATTTATGTGGACTACTCGACGAATTATCGTATCTCCTCGCCAACGGGGGTTTACCCTAATTGAATTGCTGGTGGTGATTGCCATCATTGCGATCCTGGCAAGCATGCTCTTACCCGCCTTGTCCAAGGCCAAAACCAAGGCGCAGGGCATTAAATGCGTCAGCAATCAAAAACAGTTGACCCTCGGGTGGATCATGTACGCCCAAGATCAAGACGATAACCTCGTATGGAATGCCCTGGACAAAACCGAAACCGGTTGGGTCCGGGGGTCTCTTGATTACAGCGGGGCCAACTCCGATAACACGAATACCATATTTCTTACCGACCCGAGATATGCCCTGCTTTCACCCTATAGCGGGCGTACTGCCGGCATCTACAAATGTCCCGCCGACGTGAGCACCGTAACCATCAACGGTGTGAAATGGCCGCGCGTCCGGAGCCTCTCCCTGAGCCAGGCCATGAACTCGAGAAACGATTGGCTCAGTTTCATTACCCACCGGGATTACCGCGTTTTCAAGAAGCTTTCCGAAATCAACCCCATGGGACCCGACAAGGCGTATGTCATGATTGATGAACACCCCGATAGTATCAATTTCGGCGATTTCGCCGTGGCCATGTGCGACAACGTTGCTCCCGGGAGAATCTATATGATTGACGTGCCGGCCAGTTACCATAACGGCGCCGGCGGGCTCAGCTTCGCCGATGGCCATGCCGAGATTCACAAGTGGCTCGACCCGCGCACCAAGGTCCCAATCACGGGGCAGTTCATGACATCCTCAGTGAAGGCTTCACCGGGGAATGTCGACATGATGTACTTGTCTTATCATGCCTCGATACCCAAGTGAAAATGGCCAGATTCGGCCTATTGATGGGCGGGTCGCAGGGCATATCTCGGGTCGGTAAGAGAGTCTTTGATTCTTGCGCTCTCCTTGCGGACAGATAGCATTCCTCTCGCTTTAATAAACCGATGAAACTCAAAGGAAAAAAAGCAATCGTAACCGGTGGCGCCTCCGGCATTGGCAAGGCCATTGCCAAGGCCCTCGCCGCCGAAGGGGCTGATGTCGCCCTGTTCGACCTTAACCTCGACCAAGCCAGGAAGATCGCCGAACTGATCACCGCGACCGGTCCCGGGCGTGCCTGCGCCATTCAATGTGACGTGGGCTTTTCCGAACCGGTTGGCAAGGCCTTTCTCGAAGCCGACCGCCAACTGGGCGGCTTGGACATCCTCGTCAATAATGCCGGCATCATCCGCAACTCGCCCATCGTGGACATGCCGGAGGCCGATTGGGACCTGATCCTGCGCAACAACCTCAAGAGCGTCTTTCTCTGCTCGAAAGAGGGTGCCCGGCGCATGATCGCCCAAAAACGCGGCGGGCGCATTATCGCTATCTCGAGCATCCACGCCGTCTTAAGCGAACCCAATTGCGGCCATTACACCGCTGCCAAGGGTGGGATCGAGGCATTCTGCCGCACCCTGGCCACCGAGTTGGCCCCGCACAAGATCACCGTCAATTTCATCCGCCCCGGCGCCACTTTTACCGAGCTGACCGTGCCCATGTACACCGACTCGGTGAAACGCTCCTTGTTCGAGCGCGTATCGCTCAAGGAGATCGCCCAACCCGAGTGGATCGCCGCCGGCGCCGTGTTCCTGGCTAGCGATGATGCCTGCTACATGACCGGCCAGCACTTGACCATCGACGGCGGTTATGTCATGGACGGCAGCCTGCCCGGTGCCAAGTACTGGGAGAAATAGCAGTGGCCAAAGACGCCGATCGCATCCGGCGCCTCCAATCGGCGCTTAAGCAAGCCCAGCTTGATGGCTTGGTCCTGCGGCTCCCGGAAAACATCGTCATGAGCTTCGGCGTCTGGCCGTTGAACGGGTTTTCTTATGCCTTGTTCTCGGCCGAAGCCGGTCCCTTGGCCCTGATCGCCCCTTCGTGCGAGGACGAGGAAATGGACGGCTGCTGGGCCTCCGACGTCCGATTCTTCACCTGGCCGCGGCTCGAGATGGCCGATCCCTTGGAGGCAATCCGCCTCGAATGCCAGGACATTGCCCGCCGGAATGGCCTGGCGCAGGCTCGGCTCGGTTACGAAGGTTCGTTCGAGTGCGTCGCCCCTTCCCACAACGCCGGCGAGCCAATGGTCCCCTGCGAAAGTTCAATCCGTTTCCTTAAGTCTATCCTTCCGAGAGCGAAGTGGTCCGACGCCACGGGTTTGCTCCACCAACAGCGCGCCTTGAAGACCGAATCCGAAGTCGCCCGGTTGCGAATGGCGCATCGCGTGGCTGACGCCGGCTTGAGGAAGTTCCTTGCCTCCGTGAAACCGGGTATGAGTGAGGCTGAACTAGCCGGCCTTGTTTATTCCGAGTGCCTCACCCAAGGCGTCCGGTCCCGCGGGGTCCGCCACGTTAATGTCTTTCCCCAAATCTCCAGCGGCGCCAATGGCCATCGCGCCTGGCGCCCGGTCGTTACCACCGGGAGGCGTCTGCTGAAATCAGGGGAGATAGCGCTGCTCGAAATGGCGGTTTGCGTGGATGGATTCTGGGCGGACGTGACGCGGGTCAAAACCGCCGGCCGGCCTTCAGCAGTCCAGCAACAGGCCTTTCGAGCCGTCCGCGCCGCCCAGGCCGCCGCCGTGAAGGCCATCAAACCCGGCGTCGCCGCTTCACATCCGCACGAAGTAGCCACCCGGATTCTCATCGACGCCGGTTACCAGAAGCAGATCGTTCATCTGACCGGCCACGGGGTGGGTTTCAGGTATCATGAACCAGAACCGATCCTCATGCCCGGCAACCCGCTCGAGCTGAAAGCCGGCCATGTATGCTCCGTCGAACCCGGTTTGTATGACCCGGCTTGGGGCGGCATTCGGCTGGAAGACAACATTGTGGTGACCGCCGATGGCGTCGAGGCATTAACCAAGGCGCCCAAGGAACTCTGAACGTCAGTTATGGAATCGTCTATATTAGGTGGATTAATTGTGGTCGTGATTTCGGGGTTGGTGATGGGCACCAGCCCGTGGCCGCTCAAGCTCATGCGCCAATTCAAGTATGAGCAGTTCGCCTTCGTTTCCATGTTGTTCGCCCTGATCGTCCTGCCTTGGGCCATTACCTTGTTCGCCTGCCCCAATACCTTCGCCGCTTACAAGTCCGTCCCGGCCGGTATCCTCATCAAGTCCAACCTCTTTTCCCTGGCCTGGGGCATCGCCCAAGTGCTTGCGCTGCTGTGCTTTGTCAAAATCGGAGTCAGCCTCACTTACGGAATACTGTGCGCCATTGGGGCTTGCGTCGGTGTGATCACGCCCATGGTCTTCAAGGCCTCGGGTGCTTTCCAGATGGCGCCGGACCTGAGTTCCAAAGCCGGCCTAACGGTTCTGGCGGGCGTGGCGGTGATGGTTGTGGGCGTGTTTTTCGCCTCTCTCTCCGGTTTCGGTCGCGAAAAAATGCTGCAAGCAAACGCCCCCAAGGCCGAGCGCCAACCCGGCGGTTTCGGCCTGGGCTTGCTCATGGTGGTGGTGGCCGGGGTGTTATCAGCCGGTTGGGGGTTTGCCTTTGCCTACAGCCAGGGACCGATCATCGAGGCGATGAAGGCGCATGGCGCGGCGGACTTTCCGGCGGGCATTGCCGTGTGGGCGGTGGCTTTGCTCGGAGCTGCCTTGGTCAATGTCCTCTATCCCGCTTACCTGATGACTCGGAACAGATCATGGAACGTCCTGGCGGCGAATGGTAAAGAGATCGCCTTGGCCCTTGTCTATGGTCTTTTGTTTTTCATTCCCAGCGCGCTGTTGGGCAAGGGGATGGTGCTCCTCGGTGTCTTGGGTGCCTCAGTCGGGTTCGGCGTGGTGCAAGGAACCTTGATCCTGGGCGGCCAAGCCCTCGGGTTCGTCAGCGGCGAATGGCGCGGGGTTAGCGGCAAACCGCGTCAGCAAATCTACATCGCCATCGTCATTTTGATCCTCTCGATGGTGATCCTGGCCCTGGGCAATTCGCTGGCCTGAGTCCGGGGCAACCTTCTCCCAGATTCGATAATTAATTCCGGGAGCGATTTGGGTTTTGGCTGTGCGACAAGAGTAAGGTCAGAGCCGGCTGACACCGGCTGCTACGGAAAAACAGCGGCGTAGCATCGAATGTCAGTTCAATCACTAATGCCCACAACCTTGACCCCCCGCCGCGCAACGCACGCCACGTAATCATGGACAACGTCATACCGGGCGTTCTTGCCCGGGTGCCGTTCGGCGAGCTTCCCCAGGAAACGCCGGGACAGCGAATTCCGCCGGCGCGGATCAATCGCCTCGTAGAAGGCCGTGCCTGCTCCGGACTTCAACAAATGCTCGAGCACACTTTCCGCTGAATCGACCCGAAAGATAACCTGGCCGTCCCAGAGCCTTTCGATTTTGAATCCCGCCGCTTCCACTCGTGACCGGACATCGTTGGTATCTCGAGGAAAATCGAATGCCACACGCTTTCGCAGCGCTTTGGGATTCTCCCCAATCAATTCCGCGAAGACCTCCATCGGTTCGCGAGGTGAATTCTCCCGGTGGACCACAAACGCAAGTTGTCCCCCGTTCATCAGCGCATCCGAAGCGGCGGCAAAGAATGGTTTCAGAGGAATGTAACCCAGCACCCAACTCGAAAAGACGAGATCAAGACCCCGCAATTCCTCGAGCTTCGCCAAGGCATCGCCGTGCAGCCATTCCACATTCCCGGCCCTCAGCGATTCGAGCCTCTCTCGCGCCTCAACCAGCATGGCCGGCGAAAGGTCCATCGCCATGACCCGGCCTGCCTTGGGTGCAATCAAGGCCGTGGCGTAGCCCGTTCCGCACCCCGCCTCGAATGCCGTTTTTACACCTTGCCAATCAATACTTCGGACCAGGTCTTCCACGGGCCCGGCGGCTTCCTTCAACCAATGCTCGTCATAATCCGCATGCACCCGGTCATACGCCTCGCGCAGCTCCGTCTTCCCCACCTCAGGCGAGGCTTCCTGGCGGGCCCGGAAAAACCGGGGCAAGGCGTGTTTGGATGGGAGATAGCGACCGCAGATTTCAGATGATACATCCGGCAGTGTGGGCAGCGAACCGCCGCGAACATGTTTGGCCAGCAAACGCCCAACACAATGGGTCCGCGGCTGTTGAAAATGCCGTCCCATTCGCTCCATGACCCGGTCAAGCGGTTCCCGCGTGATATTCCCAAACGACAAAGGAACCAGGTTGCACGGGCATACCTCACCGCTGCCGTCGATGTAGAGATGCGTCAAACCCGCCCCGCAACCAAATGCTTGCGCGGACTCCAAATGCGCCAGCGCCGACACGATGGGCAGGTCTTCGCGATGCGCGATTTCACGCTGGTAATCGGCAAGTTGCCGCCGTTCCTTGGGTGTGAGCAGCACGTCCGTTCTCCCGGTCAGCCTTCCGGTGGCGCTGGGTTCGAGCAGATGCACCTCGAGCGCCCCCGCGGCGCCGGCAAACCGCAAGAACCGCATGAACCGCCGCCGCTCCAGAAACTCTCGAGTCGCCACCGAAACCACATACGGATAAAGCCCGTTCTGCCGGGCCGTCTCCAGCGCGGCCAGTGCCGCGCGAAAGGCTCCTGATTTGCCGCGCAGCCGGTCATGCTCCTTTTCCACCGTTGAATCGAGGCTCACACCGACGGCGAAAAGACCTTTTGCGCGCAGGTTCACAGCCCGTTCCAGAGTCAGCCCGGCGCCGGTTGTTCCCAAAATCAGGCAGCTCCGCTGATCAAACGCGCCGACGATTTCCTCGACGTCCTCGCGCAGCAGGGGTTCGCCGCCGGTTAACGTAACGATGACCGCCCCCCGGTCCT
>JAMCZD010000469.1 GCA_023473405.1 Candidatus Omnitrophota bacterium | reverse complement strand
AAAAGCGAGTTACTTTTTGTGGCATGATGCGAGATTTGATCATGATTAGCGGTGTGTGCGTCTTGATGGCGGGAAGCGGGGCGGCATCGGGGGTGGATTCGACGGTGCGCACCGCTCCGGCCAAGCCTCAGGCCGCCAAGGTGGGCGTGCGTTTGCTGGACGCGAACGGGCACCTAACGGGCATAATTTTAATGGATAAAGTTATTAAGACTGATGAAGAATGGCGCCGGCAATTGACCCCGGAGCAATACAGGATCGCGCGCGGAAAAGGAACTGAACCAGCCTTTTGCGGCCTTCTTTACGACGAGAAAAAGCCGGGCATTTATTCGTGCGTCTGTTGCGGGCTCCCGTTGTTCTCGTCGGATGCCAAGTATCACTCGGGCACCGGGTGGCCGAGTTTCTTTGCCCCAATAGCCAAGGAGAATATCCGGACCCAGCTCGATCTCAGCCATGGCATGCGCCGGGGCGAAATTCTGTGTGCGCGCTGCGACGCGCACCTGGGGCACGTGTTCGAGGACGGTCCGAAGCCGACCGGTTTGCGTTACTGTTTGAATTCGGCTTCGCTGGTATTCACCGAGCGGAAGCCAAAGGAATAGCGTGTCCCCAGAATTGGTGACTGGCGGTGGGGACGGATTTAGATACAGTAGCGCTGTCGTTGATCGGTGCAGAAGCGCAGTAATGGGTGCGAAACCGTGTGTGGGTCAAGGGCGCATGTCTGCGGCGCCGTATCGGTCGAGGATGTGCGGCAGATCGGCAGGTTGCTGAGAGAAGCTGAGAGAAGATTTGAGAAGTTCTCATTAATTTGTTTCCGTGGAAGGGCCAGGCGATTGCCTGGCCTTTCTGTTTTTCGTTGAAGGCGTCTCCGCAATCCGGGCACGATCAGTGTCTGGTTCGCTCCATGGCACGTTCCATGGCCTCGACCGGCGGTTCGACGCCGGTGAACAGCTTGAATTTATAGACCCCCTGCCAAAGCAACATCCGTTCGCCATATACGACCTGGCAGCCGCGATTTTCGGCTTCCTGGAGCAACGGTGTTTTCCGCGGATTCGTGACGATATCCATCACCGTCTGACGCTTGTTAAGCAGTTCCGGAGGAACGATGGACTTGCCTGCCAGGGGCGTGTTGGCCATTCCCACGGGTGTTGTTTGGATCACAATGTCCGCCTGGCTGACGCTCGACTCCAGCCCGGATAGATCGCCCCAGGGACATCCAAGGGCCTTGGCCAGGGATTCGGCCATGTCGATTTCTTCGATCCGGTTGAGAATGGTCAGTTTGCCTCCAGCCTGTTGCAGGGAAAAGCCGATGGCGCGGGCGGCGCCGCCGGCGCCAATCAGCGTAATGTTTTTTCCGGATACGCCCGTCTTTTCCTGCAAGGCTTTCAGGGCGCCTTTGCCGTCGGTGGTGCCGCCGATCAATTTTCCATCCCGGTTCACCACCGCGGCCACGGCGCCGACTTGTTTGGCGTCGTCATCAAGCTCATCGAGGAACGGGATGATGGACAACTTATAAGGGATAGTGACGCCCGCGGCGGCGATCCCAAGGTGTCGAATGCCGTCGACGGCTTTGGCCAGGTCGCGGACAACGAATGGGACATAGACATAGTTCAGCCCGAGGACGTCGATTGCCGCGTTATACAGGACGTACATCTTGCTGGTCCGATAGGTCGAACCCAAGAACCCTATCAGTTTGGTTTCGCCATTAATTCTCACCATGATGCTTCTCCAGTTGATTGACAATATTGTCGGCGATGTCTTTCGGTGATTCCGCGCGGCACTCGATGGTTATTTGGGCGAGCGCGCGATAAATGGGTCGGCGCACTTCGAGGATTTCCGCCAGAGACCTCGCGGGATCATCGGGATATGGGAAAAAGGCCGGAATGCCTCCGGCGAGAATCCTGGGCAACAACACTTCCTGGGCGACATCCAGGAACACGATCAGACCCAAGCGCGCCAAGAGTTTTCGGTTTTCTTCGGCCAGCGGCAATCCGCCGCCAGTGGCCAGGACGAATGAAGTCGGTTCCGTGGAATCGGAAAGGGCTCGGAGGGCGGACGTTTCCAGGTTCCGGAAATAGTCCTTGCCGTATTTTGTGAATATGTCACGAAAGCGCAGCCTTTCCCCTTTCTCTTCACGGTGTAACCGCTCGATCTCGGAGTCCATGTCGGTAAATGGCAAACCGAGTTTCCTGGCCAGTAATTTTCCCGTGGTAGTCTTTCCGCTGGATTTCATCCCGATGACAATGATTCTTCGTGTTGGGCTCATTGGTAAAAGGGAAACGGAACGGTTCCAGAGGCGGTTACTCCTCATCCACCACCTCGAAATCGGCGCCGGCTCTTTTCATTTCGTCGATATAGGTGCCGAACGATTTCTCGACCATCTGGGCGTCGGAGATTCTGGTTTTGCCTTGGGCGGCCAGGCCGGCGACGGAAAAGGCCATGACCATGCGATGGTCATAGTAGCCGTCGATGGCAGCCCCGGTTAATCGCCAGGTCCCGTCCTGGTGGATGACGAGGCCGTCTTCCCTTTCGGTGATCTTCGCCCCCATTTTCCGGAGCTCCCGGCAAACGGCGGCGATCCGATCGCATTCCTTCCAGCGCGCGGTCAGAGCATTTCTTATGGTGGTTTCGCCCTTGGCGAAGCAGGCGGCGACGGCGAGGGTTGGCACCTGGTCCGGCAGGAGGTTCATGTCGGCTTCGATCCCCTTCAGCTCGCTCGTTCTCGCGGTTATGGCGTTGTTCTCGATGGAAATGTCAGCCCCCATGCGTTGGAGGATATAGATGATCTGTTTGTCGCCATATGGATCGCTCAGGTCCATTCCTTTGACCACCACTTCCGAATGGGGGGTGATCATGGCCGCCAGCAAGGGATAGCCGGGAGCCGACCATTCGAACGGAATGGCAACGTCAAACGGACGAGGCGCGCGATTCCCCGGGAAATGGTAATGCCGGTACTGGTTTCCGACATTGTCATAAGCCAGGCCAGCCTTACCGAACCAGTAAAGCAGCAGGTCGACATAGGCGGTTTCACCGGGGTTTTCGACAAAAATGTCAACCGGTTTTTCGGACAGGGCCGAGGCGATCAGCACGCTGAAGACCGGCTGGCAACCGGTCCCATCCATGTGCGCCGTTCCGCCGTTGACTTTTCCTTTGAATACGAATGGCGCCATGCCGTCTTCCTTGGTCGAGACCACATTCACGCCCAGCTCGTGGAAAGGCGGAATAAAATTGCGGGTGATTTTCCGGAGTTTTCGCAGCGATTCATCGCCGGTCAGGATGGTCCAGCCGGGGCAGGCTGCCGCGACACCGGCAATGAACACCAGCATGGTGCCGGAGTTGTTGACATTGATTACGTCCTCAGGGGTCCGCAATTTGCCGGCGACTCCTTTGACCTGGAAGACGTCCTTTTCGATCTCATTGATCTCCGCTCCATACAGGCGCATGGCGTTCACGGCTTCATGCCAATCACTGCTGATCTTGGGCCGGCGAATCAGCGAGTCCCCGTCCGCCAGCGAGGCCAAAATCAGGGCGCGAAAGGAGTGGGTTTTGGACGGCGGCATGGAGATTTCGCCGCGAATGGAGTCGCTGCGGCGGACATTCAGGTAGCGCATGATCGATGTTCCTCAATATATTGCACAAGTTTTTTGAGACCTTCGTAGTAACTGCCTTCTTTTTGCCCGGTAACCTGGCCGACCCGGACGTCATCCAACACGTTAACCTTTTGATTGACCCCGGTCCGGTTGATGTCCGACATATGGACTTCAACAACCGGTTTGTTCAGATCGATGAGCGCCTGCCGAAAACAATAGGCATACCGGACCAGGGCGCCCGGATTGACCAGCACGCCATCGGCATTGCGCGAAGTATCTTCCTGCAAAAAATCAATAATCGCTCCCTCATGATTGGATTGAAAAAACTCGACCTGAACGCCGAGTTCCCCCGCCAATTTTCGCAAGACGTCATTGATCTCCTGCATCGTCACCAATCCATACTTCGCCCGGTCGCGTTTGCCCAGGAGATTGAGATTTGGTCCATGAATGACCAGGACCTTGATGCCCTCGGTTTTCTTCATTGTTCACGTTGTCATTTTCAGAAATTACACATCCCGCCGCACCCTCGGCGTCAGCCCAGCTCCGCGTTCTCCGGAAAGTGAGGGTGAGGCAACGAACCATTTCGAATCATGGCGTGCCTTTGGCTGGATGTCCACATTTTTTGGCGGGGACCCGTTCCCCCGCAGGGCTAATACGTGAAGCATGAAGGATCGGCAAGCCAGGGCTAGTGCATGAAGCAAACTTGGTCCAGGCCAGCACAGTGATGGAGAGACGGATTCACCGATAACGATTTTGTGGTCCGAGCGGGACATATTTTCGTTACATCGGCATCAACGGCTTGGGTGCGTTTGCTCGTTGGGAAAGATGATTAGGCGACTTGCATCGGACCGTGCATTGGTCTTCAGGGCGTCCCCACCGGGATGGGCAGGGCAGTGCTGCCACGCTGCCCTGACATCAGGGACGATTGTGTGGAAAACGTTCTTATTTGATCTTGACGAGAAGGAATCGCCCGATGCCATTTTCGAAGTGGGTGTTGGCGACGGAGGTTCCGTCATGTCCCATTCGAGTTCCGAAACAATAGAACCACCACGTGTTCGGCTTATCGCCCGGCACGGCTCCGGAGCACACATAGACCCCTTTGCTGTCAAAACCCGTTCCGACATCCACCATGGGGACGCGGCCGTACCGCGTGAAGCGCACCCCATCGCGGCTCCAGGCCAGGTGGCTTCGCCCCGTTTGGTTCTTCGTGTAGAAGGCGGCGGGAAACATCACATGACAACGGTCGGCCAGCTTCGTTGCCGCGTTCGAATAGAACTGCATTCCGGGCGGGTCCTGGTCATCGTGGCTGAGGATTTCGACGGGGGCGGGGAAATCGCCGAAATGATCGGACTCAGTGTAGCCGATGGTGCGCACGCCGCTCCAGCCTCCGCGCCAGATGCGCGTATAGAGCCGATATTTGCCGCCATCGTGGATGCAAGTGGTTTGGGTATCGGAGTTCCTGGGGCTCAGAGGCTTTGGGAGCGGGGTCCAATGAATCCCATCAGGCGAAACGGCGCCGTAAACCCACCATAACCGGTTCTCCGCTCAAATCGGCGGCGGTCACGCAAAAGATCAGTAATGCCAACCGGTGGCAAGTCGGGCTCGACATGACGTATCCTTTCTTCATTTATGCCGGCGGATTTGCCGATATACTCTCCAAACCGCGGGTTAGAGCAACAGAATGCGCGCTATCCCACGGTCTGGGGAGTAAACAAAACCTGCTTCAAGCCCCGCGCCCTGGTCGGGGATCACTTCGCGCGCTGGTAGACAATCCAAATGATTTGGGGGGCTTTCGCCAGGCTCACTGGCATTCCCTGCTCCATCAGTTCGCCGCCGGTCATCGTGCTGCCGCCGGAGGCCGATACATTCTTGCCCAAAGGCAGTGGGGCAACATCGGGCGACTGCAAAGTGTCTCGGTTCACGGCGCTGGCGTAGCCTTGCATTTCATATCGTGCCGAGGCCTCCAAACCCCGCAACTTCAACTGAACGGAGTCCGCTTTACCCTCGGCGTGAACGAACACCTCGACTACACCCTGACCCGTTTGCGGTCGATTGAACTCGTAAGCGGTCCAACTGTCGTTCGTGGATGCGCCTTTGGTGAGCGGGTAGTAGTCGTAGGGCTTCGATTCGATGTTCAGCAGGGAACGCTCGTAAGCCGGTTCGAGGCCGGCGCGGCTCTGAACCGCTTCGAGGAACTCACGTGGAGGCGATCCGGTCGATAGAAAGATGTTGTCAACCCAGGTATTACGTTCCTTGGCATAACCGAACAAGGGACTGGTGGCGTTCCAGGAAACGTTCTGCTCGTATCGGCAACCTGAATTCCGACCGTCCAGGTAAATGCCGGCAGCGCTGTACGGCCCCACTGGCCGGTTGCTGAAGCGATTAAGGCCGATGTCATGGACCAGG
The DNA here is from genome assembly GCA_023473405.1 of Candidatus Omnitrophota bacterium. GTDB lineage: Bacteria > Verrucomicrobiota > Verrucomicrobiia > Limisphaerales > UBA1319 > JAMCZD01. Next base: position 1,338 of record JAMCZD010000469.1, on the reverse strand, counting down.
TTGCCGCGAATCAAGGTGCTCTCATCGGCCTGGTCAAAGGTGTCATACAGTCCCGCTCCATCCACGGTGACCTTCATGGCGTTATAGATTTCATTGTACTCGACGACGTTGTTGCTGGCGAAGGGGACCTTGGCCCCTTGGCTGCCGGCGAAACCGATACCGAAATACGCGGTGTCATGTATGAGATTGTGGGCGACAATCGAATCCCGGGACTCGGACAAGAGGATGCCGGGCGCGCCGTAATCGTCAGTGCCGCACTGATGCACGTGGTTGTTGGCGATTCGATAGCCCTTGAACTCATTGGGTTCAGGAGGTGGAGCGTGCACATAACCATAGGCGGCATTCTCCATATAACCGGCTCCTATCCCGGCCCCGCCAAGGTCAAAAATATCGTTGCCTTCGATGACAATGTCTGCCGTGCCGCGGCGGAGACACAATCCGATCGAGCCCACGTGGGCTATGGCGCCGTCAGTAAAACCGCAAGACCGGGCGTATTCATACTCAACCGAGGCATCGACAAACCGCCAGCCGGGGTTTGGATCGCCGCCAACCGCCATGGTGCAGACGGCCATCCCCAGGTAGCCCCAAGGAGGGAAATCCCACTTCACGAAGCTCACCTGAAGTCCCTTGAAATGCAGATTCGTGACCGGCCGTTCACGCGTGCCGATGACGGCCAGGAGTGTCTTGGGAACCACCGGCGCCACTACTTCGTCCCGAGTCAAGTCTTCCCCCGCCCTTGGCCAATAGGTAAGGACGCCTGTCTCCCGATCGAGGTACCATTCTCCAGGCTCATCGAGCATTTCGAGGGCGTTCTCGAGATAACAAGCCAGGCCGGCGCACGGGATATTGTATATCCACTCGGTTCCGAAGGCCTTCGGATTCCAGTGCTGGGGAGGCGGAAGGGTAAACGTCTGTTCTTTTTCGTTGATGTCGCCCAGGAATTTCCGGCTGCCGTTGTTATTGGCGATGTATACCAGCTCGACGTCATGGGGATGGTGGTATGCCTTGATGGGGCCCGTCACACTGGCGGTGATCATCAAATCCTCCGGCGGTGGACTGTTGGTGGGGTTGTAACCGACGGACGGAGCAGTCGAGGTGCGGATATGCCACCAAGGGGCCTTGTCGTCGGCGTTGGGTGTCCTGGCGCGAATGGCGCGATGACCATCGACGAACAGTTGCCGGAAATACCATTTGCCGGCCTTCACGTCGGCCAGCTCGGTCGTCCAGAGTGGACCGTCTCCCTTTTTCCACCCCTCGATTTTTCGCCACCATTGCCAAGGCCCGCGACGCCGTCCGCGAAAAGGTGGCCGCCGGGCTTACTAATAATGTCCTTGTCCT
>JAMCZD010000371.1 GCA_023473405.1 Candidatus Omnitrophota bacterium | reverse complement strand
TAAAGGCCATATTCTGGCGCCGCACCAGTCCATGGTTCGGGCAACCCCGCTGGCAGGGCGACAACGCCGGTGACAGCGGCGTCTGCTACCGATGGCACGTGCTCGATCCGGTCGGATTTACTCGATCGCTTAAAGTAGCCATCGAACATAAGGGAAACCGAGCCGAAGACACCGAGGGTTTCTACCTGGAACGGCCTGACTTCATCAATAGTGTCGCCTTTTGGTACCAAACGGGTGAACCCAAATCGTTTGGCTCGATGCCGCCTTATCTCGAACGCCGGGTGCCATGGCAATATCATCACCTGGTGCGCGCCTTTCGGCAGGCACAGACAACCGGCCCTGCCAAGGTAACCGTCGAAACCACCGGCATGTTCGGCGCGCGACCCGTCCTCGGGTGGACCAATACCGAGCCATTCGCATGCCTGACAATCCCGTTCAATGTCCCGTCCGCCGCCCGCTATGCGGTGCGACTGACGGCTGCTACGGCGCCAGAATATGGCCTTTACGAAATCGAGATCGACGGAAAAAGCGTCGCCGCTTCGGCGGATTTTCGCTCGCCTGATTACGACGAGGCGGATGTGCCCCTCGGCACGCACGAACTGGGAGCAGGCTCGCACACGATTTCTTTTCGCGCCCTTCCGGTCGAATCAGGGCACTCCAGTCCTATGGCCGTCGAAATGCTTCGCCTGCTTCCCTTGCCGCCCGAAGCTACGCGCGCCGTCAAGACCGATAACGAGGCGCACTTCATTCGTTTGGGGATAGGCCGGGCGGTGTACGCTTATCGGCTGGCGTATGGCGAATTGCCCGAATCACTCGAAGCCCTTGTTAGGTCCGGCCTGATGCCGCCTCGTTACCTGAATGACGAAAACAATCGCCCGCTCAAGTCCAATCGCGAAGGTGACTACCTGGTGGTATCGAGCCCTGAACCGGGTGGCTGGACCTTTCGTTGGGAAGGGCTCGATGCGCGACGGTAAACGACAGTTGAGTCCTTGCAACTAACGACCTCAAACCGAAAACTGAGGATTGAAAAATGGTTATTGGCCATTGAAAGTAAGCGACAGGCGGGGCCAAACCCAGCGGGTGCGTGACCACTCTGAATTCGATTACCAATAACAAATTCTCAATCTTCAATTATCGAACCCGGTTGCGTAAAGTCGGAAATCGTGTGACGGTCAGGACCATGGTCGGAGTATGATTCTCACCGGTTCCGGGTAGCACGTTTGGTTCACCTATACCGGGGAGGGTGGGGCGGGGCTGCCGCGCCGCCGTGATATAATAGCCCCAAAGATGATCAGGCTTGAGACACACGCGGATGAGGGTATACGCGCTCCTATCTCGCGTGGCCACCGGTATGAGCCGGTTCTGAATTAATGAGCGCCGTTGCCGCCAACGGAGATGCCTCCGCTGCATCGGCGGAATGGCAGCCTCGTACCAATCCCTGGCTGATAGCGTTATCGGTAATGACGGCGACGTTCATGGTCGTGCTCGATACGTCGATCGCCTCGGTGGCGTTGCCGTATATTGCGGGCAATCTGGGCGCTACGCGGGACGAATCGACCTGGGTGCTCACGAGCTATCTGGTTTCAAATGCAATTGTTCTGCCGGCAAGTGCATGGTTCAGCCTCTTTTTTGGCCGCAAACGATTTCTGCTGGTCTGCATCGTCATCTTCACCCTGGCATCGGTGGTCTGCGGCATTTCGACCAGCATCGAGATGCTGATAATTGCCCGCGTTTTGCAGGGTGCGGGTGGAGGAGCTATGCAACCCATCTCGCAAGCCATCATGCTCGAGAGTTTCCCGCCGGCCAAACGTGGCGCTGCCATGGCCATGTTCGGCGTCGGAGTCGTCATTGCCCCCATTGTCGGGCCCACATTGGGCGGTTGGTTGACGACCACTTACTCCTGGCGTTGGGCCTTTTACATCAATCTTCCGGTGGGTGTTATAGCGGTCTTTTTGATTTCCTTTTTGGTGGAAGACCCGCCCTACATTCGGAACGCGCGGCCGGGGAGGATCGACTCTATCGGTTTCGGCCTGATGGCTTTGTGGTTGGGAACGCTGCAGATCACCCTCGATAAAGGACAGGAAGCGGATTGGTTCGCGGCTGTTTGGCTGCGATGGCTGGTGCTCATATCGTCCCTGTCCATGATCGGTTTCATTGTACGCGAGCTGATCACAATCCACCCGATTGTTGACTTGCGGATTCTCAAGAACCGCAACTTTGCGGTCGGTTGCGGGCTCTACGCCATGTTCGGCGCGGCCCTCTACGCGTTGATCGCGTTGCAGCCATTGTTCCTCCAGACCCTCCTGGGCTACACGGCCCTGGACGCCGGTTTGACCGTCAGCCCGCGCGGGCTGGGATCGATTGTGGCCCTGTTTCTCGTCGGCGCCCTTGTCGAGAGGGTCAATCCGCGCCTGCTCATTGCCTTTGGCTTTTTATCTTTTGGAGTGTCGTCCTATTGGCTGAGCCGGATGAACCTCGATGTATCCATGAGCAGCAGATTGCCTGCAAATATATTGAACGGGTTCGGATCGGGTTTTGTTTTTGTGCCATTGATCACCGTCGCGATGGGGACGCTAAAAAATGAGCAGATGGGGAACGCCACTGGCATTCAAAACCTGCTGCGCAACATCGGCGGCAGCATCGGTTTGTCTTATGTCTCGACCATGCTCGAGCGCTACGCCCAGGCGCATCAGGCCCTTATGGTCGGCCACCTCACCCCGCTTAATCCCATTTATGTCCATCAACTCGGCTCCGTGCAGCGCATCTTCGAATCCCATTTCAGCCCACCTGACGCCTTGCACCGAGCCGAAGCTTTCCTTTATAACCTGCTGCTTCAACAGGCCGACTACTGGTCGTTTGTGGACCTGTTTTACCTGGTTGCCTGGCTCTGCCTCGGTTGCGCCCTGGGCACCCTCTTTTTCAAATCCGTCAAGCCCGCCCGCACTGCGGCTGCAGCCGAGATGTAAACGGCTGGAAACGAACTGCAAGTCTATGAAACAAATCCTGGTTATTGATCGCGAGTTCGGCGCCGGCGGAAGCACCATTGCCGAAAAAATAGCCCGGCGGCTCGGTTGGAGATTGCTCGATCACGCCCTCACCGAGGAAATCGCGCGGTTGGCCAGTGTCCCTCCCGAGGTCTGCGCGCGCGGTGAGGAGCGTCTCGACCCCTGGATGCATCGTCTGGCCAAGATCATCTGGCGCGGTAGCTACCAGCAAAATATCCCGCCACCGGACCTCACTTCCTTCGATACCGACCGGTTGGTGGCGCTCGTTCAACAGGTAGTCGGCCGCGCCGTCGAGACCAGTCCCTGCATCGTTGTCGGTCGCGGCTCCCCGTACTTCCTCCGCCATCGCACCGACACCTTTTGCGTGTTCCTGTATGCCCCGCGCGAGCTCCGCTTCCGCCGCGTCCTGAGCCGGGTTAAAAACGAGGCCGAAGCCGTCGAGTTAGTGGACCGAACCGACGACGAACGGCGCAAATTCGTGAAATACTACTTCGACAGCGAATGGCCCGATCGCCACCTCTTCCACGCGATGCTAAACACATCCATCGGCGATGAGGCCACAGCAGACGCCGTCCTCTTCCTGATGAATAGGGCTGATCACGCCACGTAGGCACGATCAAGTTAGAGACAAAGTGGAGGACAAAGTGCGCGGCAGGCGAAGAGGAAGCCGGATTGGTAAACCTTTATTCTCTCACTTTGTCTCTCACTTTGTCAGAATCCCGCCATGTCGATGCCGGCGCGTCGCAAATTATCAACGATGTTCCTTCTTATAGATCACCACCACGGCGCTGGGACGATTCGTTGCGGTAATGAGGAGGCCTTTCTCGGTCAAATAGCGTCCGCTGAAGGTCTGTGAAACGTTCGAGTCGAGGTTTGTGACCGTGTAATCCGCTTCAGGCTCCAAGCCGCGGAGGAGGACACAGGCCGACTCGTAGCAGCTCTCCGCGCGTCGAAACGCTTGAACCACGCCTTCGCCCAGATCGGGACGATCGAATTGCCACGCCATCCAGACCGTATTATCCAGGCTGTACGAGGTGAGCGGGTAGTAATCGCCCAGGAAGTAATTCATTACCCGCCGCAGGTCCGCAACCCGGCGGAGGTATTGCGTCCAATCGAGGTCCTTCCGGCGCGGATCGGGCCGCCCTATGCCCAGCCAGGGAGACCAGTGGCTGCGAACGACATAATCGCTCGTGTCCATGACGCCCGTGCCGTAGTAAGGAATCCACAGGGCCATTCCATAGGTGTGCCCTTGGGTCCCGACCGGCTCGAAGCGATAATCGCTCCGGAGCAGCGGAAAGGCGCGCCGAAGCGTTTCGAGGTCGTTCCGCCGACCGCCGCTGGCGCAACTATCGATCGGCATATCGGGATGCCGCCGGCGCAGTTCGTCCCAATAGGCAAGGTAACCCTCGATATGGCGAATCTCGGTGATGCCCTGGTGGTCGGGCGTGTCATTGGCCCGCCAATACGACAAAGGGTCCATGTTGAAGTCCTGCCGGTAAAGGTCGATTCCCTGTTCGGTAATCAGCTTATCGATGTGGCCGGTCAGCCACTCGCGCGCCGCTGAATTGCCCAGGTTCAGCAGGCCCCCGTCTTTTCCTCCCAAGACCCAGTCCGGATGGTTCTCGGCAAGCCAACTGCCCTTGGTGACCCGTTCCGGCTCGAACCAGACAACCAGCTTCATCGCCTTCGAGTGGACGTAGTCCGCCACTTCCCTGATGCCCTTGGGGTATCGTTGCGGATCGGGGTCCCAGGTGCCGACATTTACCCAGCTATCGCCGCAGGGATACCAACCGGCGTCGATCCACCAATAATCAAGATTCACGCCCGCGTTGACGTAGGCATCGACGTATTGCATCTCGTCTGCGGCGTTGCTCCTCATGCCGGGATAAAAATCGCTGGTGCACATCATGAGGGCTGGCGGCATCGGTTTCCCGCCCGGGCGCGGCAGGTTGTGAGCCAGCATCCAGCGGCGCCAGATATTCTGCGACCGAATCCAATCGCCCTTCCAAAACTGAACCACAACCAGGGGCGAACGAACCTCCTCCCCCGGTTCGAGTTTGAAATGCGTGAGTTCCTGTCCGCCGCGAACGTGCAACGCTGTCCCTGCATCGCGGCTAAACTCGGCCGCCCACTGTCCCGGCCAGCCGATCACCACAATCACCCCGCCGCCCGGCCACTCGATATTGAAATAGGGCATGTCGCTATTGGTGGGGCGTCCGCCGGAGGTGGTGATCCGTTTCGTTGCCTTGGGTCCGAGCGTGGTTGCGTGCGGTTGGTAATCATTCGCCGAGCACGGGCTCCCAGTGTTGTGATGCAGGATGAATTCGCCGGACCCGGCTCGTTGAAACCAGGCGTCGATGGCCTGAATGCCGGCCAGCACGGGCGTGGGCGCCGTCCCTGTGTTTTTGAAGTAGAGCGTCCACTCGATAGTCGGGAAATCATGATACTCGACGGCTACACAGCGGACGACCAGGCCCGTCGCCGGATCGCGATAGAGAAGTATTCGCCGGGTGCGCTGGGCGTCGATTGCCTCCGAGGTTCGTTCCAGGGTCCAGCCCTTGAGCAGGTCAGCCGACGGCCTGCCGCCGCAGGTGAACGAGAAGGGGGGATCAACCGTGAGTTGATCGTGCTCCATTATGCCTTCGAATCGGGCTTTAACCCAGCGGCTGGCTTCGTCCGTTTCCGAGGGTAAAACCTCGACTGCGCGGCCTGTTGGCGCCAGCGACAGCAAGCAGAGCCCCAGCCAGAATCGGAGATCACCAATTGATTTAAGTCGGTTTTTCATTTGCGTATTATGCAACTTGCGGAAAAGCAAGACCATCCCGTTTTATCCGTCGTTTTCCAAAAGCAAAAAAAAAGCCGCCCTTTCGGACGGCTTTGATGAAGAAACTTTGGCTTACTTGCGACGACGGATCAGCAAGAGACCAGCGCCGAGGATTCCCAGAGCGATTGTCGAAGGCTCAGGAATAGCAGCGAGGTTGAAGCTCTTCAGACCAACCAAGTCTGCGGGGGGCGTTGGCGGTTGGCCAGCGTTGCCCAGCGCGAGCTGGAAGGTGTCTGATTGGCCGCGTACCTGTGCGGCATCCCACGTTGCTCCGGTGGCAACTTCCCATGCCCGGACTTGCAGCGTGGCCGTAGCGCCACCCCCGATTCCGGGGATGGTGTAGGGGGCCGAACTGGCAACCAAGAAACCAGCGCCTGCGCCCGTCCGGAACGCGAGCGGATCACCAACGGCAGCGAGGCTACCCGCGTCAATGCCCGCATACAACTGCGCCATATACGCAGTTCCAGCCAGCTTGGTTACGCCGTCGATGTAGTAAATGGGGGCATTAACCCCTGATGCCGGCGCATAATTTGAAAAATTGACGGTGCCTTGGGCATACGCCGCAGCACTCGCCAACATGCACGCAACAATTAGAACTAATTTTTTCATGGTTGGTATTTGTATTTTTGTTTGTTTCCCTGATAAATGTCTATCTGATCAGATTAGTCCACCGTGAAGGTCCGCGTCCAATTGGCGGCTGCCGCTTTCTTCACGAAAAACGCCTCGCCCAGTTTCGGTATGGGATTGACATTCCATTCGCCGAAAGCGAAGCTGTGGATTCCGTAAGACTTCGTGGAGGTATCCCAGGTGTAGATAGTGTCACCTTCCGCAGCCGGGAAGTTGAGGCTCTGGGTATGCGTCGCATCCGTCGTCAACGGCAGCTCTTGAGGAACCTGCGAGCTCTTGATGGAGAACCCGGCAGGAATCGGGGTGCTCAGATCACCCTGCATTACCTCGCCAACAAACGTGACGGTAACCGGAGCTGTACCAGGGACGTTGATAAATGCACCTTCCCCCGGAGCGAACGATTGATCTGGTACTGCCCATTCGCCGAACGAGAAGGCATTGATGCTGAATGCGCCGGTGTCGCTGTTGAACTTATAGACCGTCGTGCCTTCTGGCACCCCCGTCAGAACCGCAGCAACCGTATTGGTGGCCGCGTTCAGGGGATTGGCGACCATGTTGAATCCAGGTTGGAGTGTCACGGTGACGTAGCCGACTACGTTTACCGAGTACACCGTCTGGGCCACCGCAGTGGCCATGCAAGCTGCGCATAACGCAGCACTTATAAGTAGTGTTTTTGCTCTCATCATTTTTTACCTTTGTTTCCGTGTGCGGGCCAAATTTCTCAGATACGCATCTTGGTGTCAACAGTATTTTGAACTTTTTTTGAAAAAATCTGTCTCTTCTTTTCTCGAAAATGCCGGCCAAATCCCCGAAGCGCCCCGGGACAGCTTTGAGCCGGGTTGCCGCAGCCGCGCGGCGGCCCGGACACCGATACGTCCACAGCGCTAAATGC
>JAMCZD010000441.1:2903-7372 GCA_023473405.1 Candidatus Omnitrophota bacterium | reverse complement strand
CCCGCAGGTGCATCAACTCGTGCAGGATCAGGTAATCGCGCACCCAGGGAGGAGTTTGGATGAGCCGCCAATTCAGCGAGATTGTTCCTTTGGCGGAGCAGGAGCCCCAGCGCGTGCGCTGGTCGCGCACCCTTATCTGGCGCACCGGCAACCGATGCAGGGTTGCCAACGCCCAGGTCCGCGCCTCGAGTTCGTGCATCGCCAACCCGCGAAGGTGTTGTTCCACGGCGGGGCGTAGATCGCCCGCCAGCGAATCGACCGGGAAGCTTTGATCGGCAAAACGGATGCTTCCTCTGACGCCGTTCTCGATCCCCTCGAGCCGCACCAATTCACCGCGATACAGGATTTCGCTGCCCAAGCGCCAGCCTCGACGTCGCGAGTCTTGGGATTGGACCGTGAGGAGTTGTTGGAGAATCCATGAGCTTTGCTTCCGGACAAATTCCAGGGCGCCCTGCTCCGAGCCGCCCCAGGGAATCGTCACCCACGCCTTGCCGTCGCTCTTGACCCGCAGGATGTAGCGGCGCGCACGCAAGTTCCTGGTGAACACCAGGGGCACGGTCTGCGGGCCAACGGACAGGACATCCTGGTTTCGACGGTCCGTGTCGTGAAACAAAAAGTCAACGTCTGGTCGCATTGTGCGAGTTAAGCAGATCGGGCGCCGGTTGTCTTTCAGAATTTCACGGAACCGCCGGATTTGGATTAGACAATTGTTTTCCCTTTTTGTGCAAAAATAAATTTCCTGAATTGGAGCAAGGCGTTAAGGTCAAGGTTATGCATGGGAATTGGTCTGTGGAGCGCATTTTTTTTGTCTGCCTTTTGTGGTTATGGACGGTTGTTCCGCGGCTCTACGCGCAGTCCTCTCCCCAAGCGGTCGTTCCTCCGTATCGGTGGTTATTCGTTGTCGAGGCCTCACGCTCGATGGCTTCTGAAGCCCTCGCCGCCAGGCAAACAGTGGCCGACCTCCTCCGAACCGGTCTCCAAGGCCAAATGCGGACGGGTGACCTGTTTGGGCTCTGGACATTCAACGACGAGGTCTATACGAACCGTTTTCCGATGATCCGCTGGCAACCCGAGCTGAATCTAGTCCTCGCCAACCAGGCCGACAAGTTCTTGAAGATTCAGCGGTTCGAAAACAAAACCCGGCTGGACAAATTGTGTGCCAACCTGGAAGGCGTCTGGCGAAAGACCGCCAAGCTCACCATCGTCATGATCAGCGACGGCGACGACACCGTCCGCGGAACGGTCTTCGACTCGGCGCTGAACCGGATTTACGAGCATGATTATCGCGAGCTACACCAGTCGAAAACACCGTTCGTCACGACGTTGCTCGCCGAGGGCGGTCAACTGGTCGGCTACACGGTGAACGCGGCTGGACTGTCCATCGTCTTCGAAGAATTGGCAAGACGAGCCAATTCGCAGCCGGCGCCTTCCCTCGCTCCCGACAAGCCCGAGCCCGCACGCCCTCTGCCGACCCCTCTTCTCTCGGCAACGCCCTCTTCGAATTCAGTGCCGGCAACAAGTCCGGCTCCTCGAACTCCCGTTACGAATGCCACAGCTCTGATCGTTCCCGGCCTAAGCACGAATGAAGACGTCGCCGCTCCCTCGATTGCATCCACGCCAGACCTGCCCCCACCAGAGGTAACGACCAATACGCCTTCGAATCGTCTCGCGAGCTCGGACCTGAAAGAACCCGTCCACGACTCGCCGCCGGAACTGCGAGCGCCCGCGATGGAAAAGGTCCCCGTCCCCCAGGCATCCCCGACCAATCGTCTTTCGCCCGTGATCAAGATCGCCAAGCCAGCCGAACCGCCGATGCCATCCAATCACCTGGACCATGCTGCTTTGGCGGAAAAAGCAATCGTGCCGGTCCGGACGGTTGCCCAGGCTACATCCGAGTCCATCGCCCAGCCCCGCGCAACGTCTCCCCTAATCGGGTTTGCCGGCCTTCACGCCACCAACAATCCGGTCCAGACGAGGACCAACCAACCCAAGGCGAACCTGCCGCCGCCGACGGATTCGACCGCACCAAGCCAGCCTGCAAATACCGCGACTGCGCTCTCTTCGAGTTTTGCGTCAAAGTCGATTGCAATGACAACCGATGTTGTGATTCAACCGCAAGGCTTCCTCACCCGGCATCGGTCTCTGGCGATTGGGACGGTTTTGTTCCTGGCAGCGTTGGCCTTGGTTTTCTGGTCGGTGCGCCCGCGGCAACCGTCCCGTCGTGGGAGTTCGATTTCCCGCGCCCTGGACCGTCATTCCCCGCCCCGGTAGCGCGTGAGGAGCGTGGAGCGTAGAGTGAGGAGCGTGTGTTATGGAGTTCGCCGGCAGAGCGAAGCGGCGGCGACGCTTTTCTTTCGGGCTGGCCAAAGCGGTGTCGCACTTGTGCGCTTGCCACCGAACTCCAAAAAGAAGACACGCGGCAGCGCTGCGCTGGGTCTGACGAGAAGTGCGCTGCGGGCACACGCGCGGATGAGGGCATCCGCGCTCAAAGCCAGCTTGAAGGTGCGAGATAGATGCCGCTTCGCCCTTAGCTCTTACCCCTTTGCCCTTCGCCCTTTGGCCTTTGCCCTTACCGCGAAATTCGCATCCACACCGTCTTTAAGTAGGCTGGCTCCGAGCGGTGGATGGGAAAATCGGGCGGTTGCGGGACATAATGCTGCTGTCGGATTTGCCGATGCGCGGACTGGACAGCCCCGGTGATTGCCTCGAGGAATTTCTCGGGGCTGAAGGTGGCGGCATTCGTCGAGGCAAACAACACCCCGTCGTCTTTGAGCAAAGGCAGCGCCGAATTGACCAAACGACTGAAATCGCGTTCCGCTCGAAAAGGGCCGGATTGTTTCGAAGTGGAAAAAGTTGGTGGGTCAAGGATGACCACGTCGAAACGTTGTTTCTTTTTCGCCAGCCGGCGCATCCAATCGAAGACGTCGCCAAAGAGAAAGGCATGCGCCGCTGGGTCCAGTCCATTCAAAACGAAGTTGCGACGGCCCCAGTCCAGGTATTTTTGGGATAGATCAACGCTGGTGCAGCGAGCTCCGGCGTGGGCGGCGCACACTGAATATCCGCAAGTATAGGCAAAAGTATTCAGGATTTCGCGTCCAGCCCAACCGTCTGCGCACAGCGGGAAACCAGCAGCCACGTGGTTGACGCAGAGGCGGCGTCGATTATCCCGCTGGTCCAGGAACAGTCCCACCGATAAACCTTCGTTCAGGCGGATGGCAAACCGCAACCCGTTTTCCCGAACCACGATTTCCTCCGGCGCGTTATCCCCCTGAATGCAGAGTGGCGAACTCGAGGCCATTGGCGTCCCCTGCAAACAAAAGTTTGGTGGTTTATGATAAGCGCCGCGCAGTGAGCCGATTCGCAGATGCTGACTGACGACTGATTTCTGACTTGGCGTTTCCGGGGCTTCCGACTCCGATAGCAGGAACTCGCCGTACCGGTCCAAGTACCAGCCTGGATAACCGTCCGCTTCGCCATGGACTAACCGGTAAGCATCGGTTTCCCCGGGATCGATCAAGGCCGCCCGCAGGCGCAATCGCGGGTCTGCCTCGAACTCAGGCGGCTAATCGACGCCGCCTCTGCGTCAAAGGTCCTTTCGATACCTGTTTCGGGATGGTGAATAGTCAATTTGGCGGCGTGCAAGAAGAGACGTTTCGCCGGCGTGCCGCCATAGAGTGTATCGCCGAGAATAGGGAGACCCAGGGCAGCCGCTTGCACCCGGACCTGGTGTGTCCGTCCCGTCACCGGACGCGCCTCGACCATGGTCCATCTCGCATCCGCACCGACGGCCTGGAAATGGGTCACCGCCCGCTCGCCCGCCGCCGGCAACGGGCGGCTGATATACTTGTTGCCGCGGCGAACCAGGACCGATTCCGCGGTGAACCGGTCGCTGGAGACCGTTCGATCGGTGAGGAATACGTAAACCTTTTCGACCTGTCGCCGGGTGAATTGATCGGTCAAAGAACGATTGGCCAGGGCAGTCTTGCCAAACACCATGACGCCGGATGTTTCCTTGTCGAGCCGATGGATGATCGCCAGATCCGCCCAACGCGGCTCACGATGCCGCAGCCAATCATAAATTCCTTCGCCGGCATATGGCGCCGGGGAATGCGTGTTTAGTCCAGCCGGCTTGTGCACGACCAGCAAATGCTGGTCCTCAAAGATCATGCAGGGCAGCATACCGATTACCAAAAGTGCCAGGCCCCCTGCCAGATGACCCACAGACCCAGCAGGAAGTTCGTGATGGCATGGGCGGTCATGGCATCGCCCAACCGCTTGGTCCAGCAAACCAGCCCCTGAAACGCCAGCCCCGCCAGCAATCCCGCCAGCCATTCATTGTGTGTTGAACCAAATATCATCGAGGTCAGCAAAAACGGCAGCCAGAGAAACCGACCGAGCGGCACTTGCAGAAAGTCCGCCTGGACCAGGTAACGATAGAGAAAGGACCGATAGAAAACTTCTTCCAAAGG
>JAMCZD010000441.1:0-2893 GCA_023473405.1 Candidatus Omnitrophota bacterium | reverse complement strand
CCCAGGTCGAGCCCAGAATCCGCATGCCTATGAACCCCCACGCCAGCCCAGAATCGAGGCCGAATTCATCATGCGGATTCCACCCGCCGGCGGCCTGGTTCCAGTTGATCCAGGAACTCTTCAGCCCCAGCCAGCCGGCGCAATCATCAAGTCCGATCCACATCACAAATACCAGAATCCCCATCGCCACCGCTTCCCAGCTCAACCTCCACCTCATCTCCGGCACGAGCGGTCGCACCATCAAAATGAACCATGCGCCCACGAGCGTTTTGGCCAGGTAAAACCAGTAACGTGATGCCTCGCCGAACTTGCCCTGGAAATAGGTCAGGCCAACAAAAACCAGCAAAGGAACAGCGCGCGGCAGGATGGGTGATCGTTCGAGCCACCGTATGCAACTTGATCTTATTGCAATCATTAATTAATCTCTCTCCATTGTTTCCTACCGGACCGCCATCGTGCCGGCGCCTTCGTCCTTCCCGTCGGGGCGCTGATGTCCTCGTCCGCGGGTTGCCGGATTGGCGCCGATTCAAGGCATTGTCAAGACCTTCCGCTGTCCATCGAGATCGACAGTCACGGTTTGGCGATCGATGGCCACCACGCGCACCCCGTGCCATGCGTCGCCGACATAGAGAATCTGGCCGTTGATGATTGCGGACGACTTGGTGGGACGGAAGGCGATGCCTTCGAGTTTCAGCGCGGGAAAGACCGGTGGGGGAGGCGTCGTTGCCGCATTGTCCGCGTCGTCCTGGCTATCAGGGGCTTCGGGCGTTGCCGGCGGCGCGATAGAGGAGGGCGAGGAAGGAGAGGGCATGGCTGCCAAGGCGGTTGTGTTCGAAACGGGCGGGGTAACCGCGGCAGAAGCTGAGGGATGATTCGTAGCGTTGGCTGTGGCTGATGTTCGGCGCAAGGCAACGGTTTTAACGGTGGTTTTTTGGGGGGTAGATTTGGGCTTCCAGCCGTTCCACAGGAACCAGCCGGCCACGGCAAGCAGGACCACGGCGGCTAGCGGCACCAGCATCATGGATACGGTGTTGCGTGAAGTGGATGAATCAGCCGACAGAAGCGGCGGGTCTCCCGTGCCGTCCGTTGGCCTTTTTTTAAAGGTGCTGCTGGCGCGTTTCAGTGCGTCGTTGATCAGGCTCATATGTCCACTTTCCCTTCCAATTCGCGAATCGCCAGGCCGATCATGTGGAAATCGATCCGGTCTTTCTGTTGCACGTACCCGGCCAGGAGGCATTTGTCGCACACGGCGTTGATCAGGCGCGGAATGCCCCGGCTATAGTGGTAGATACGCCAGAGGGCACCCTGCGTGAAGAAAGGAATTCCCTTGGCGCCGGAGACCTCCAAACGGTGCTGGATGTATTGTCCGACCTCGGCGCGTGTCAGCGGGGGCAGATGGAAGCGCACGGTGATACGCTGGCGGAGCTGGCGCAAGCGAAGGTCGTTGAGGCGGTCGCGCAGCTCGGGCTGGCCCAGCAGGGCGATCTGCAAGAGCTTGCGCTGGCCGGTTTCCAGGTTCGAAAGGAGCCGGACTTGTTCGAGCAGCGCATTGGTCAAGTCCTGGGCTTCGTCAATAATGAGAACGGTCTCCTTCCCCTGTTCAACCTGCTCGAGCAAAAACTGGTTAAGGGCCGCCCCGCTTTCGAGGCGGTCCATGGTCTTCACGGCCAGGCCGAACTCTATAGCAATAGCCTTGACAAGCTGATCGACGTCCAGAACCGGATTGAGGATCAACGCGGTGGCATACTCGGGGCCCAGTTGCTCGAGCATAGCCCGGCAAATCGTCGTTTTGCCCGCCCCCACTTCACCGGTCAACTGCACAAAGCCTTTGCGCTCACGGATCCCGTAGAGCAAATGGTTGAATGCCTCCCGATGCTTGGCGCTATAAAAGAGAAAGCGCGGATCTGGAGTAATGCTAAACGGCGGCTCTTTTAAGCCATAGTATTCCAGGTACACGTTTCCTTCTTACCTGAAAAGCCGCGTCTAGAAAAGAAAAATGGCAACGGAGTTTTAAGGTGAGGATACTTGGCGCAGTGTCCGGGTCCTTACCTCAACACTTCTTTTGCGGCTTGCAGCAGGGCGTTGGCCTCGGCTTCGGTGCCGATGGTGATACGCAAATAATCCTTGACGTTTTCCGCCTTGAACCAACGCACCAACACCTTGCGGGCGCGTAACTTTTCGAGCCAATCGCTGGCCGGGAATCGCGGCGGGCGCGCCAGGATGAAATTGGTCTGGCTGGGAAAGACGGCGAACCCGAGGGCGGCCAGCCCGGCACTGAGGCGTTCGCGGGTGGCGATAATTTTTTGGAAGTTGGATCGATAGTAAGGCAGGTCGTCGAGCGTAGCCGCGGCCGCTATTTGTCCCAGGCCGTTCACGTTGTAACTGTCCTTGATCTTGAGGAGGGCGTCGATCAGGAACGCGTGACCCACCAGGTAACCCACGCGCTGGAAGCAGAGTGAATAGGCCTTGGAAAAGGTGCGCGCCACGAGGACATTGGGATACTCGAGCGCCAGGCTCAAGGCATTCTCGCGCGCGAAATCGACGTAGGCCTCATCCAACAGCACCAGCCCTTCCTGGGCCGCGCAAAGGCGCGCCAGCTCGGCTCGGGGATAGCCGCGTCCGCTGGGTGCGTTGGGGGTGGTGATAAACGTGAGCGCCGCCTGAAAATCCCAGCGGCCGCCGCGCTGCAACTCGGTTGTTGGCGGCAGGCGGAAATCCGCGTTCAACGGGACCTCGTTGACTCGGGCGCCGTGAATGTCCGCCAACACCGGGTATAAGGAATAACAAGGGGCAAGAAACTGGACCGTGCTGACACTGGCGCGCCGGCTCGAGACGGGCTTGGCGCCTGGGGCTTCAGGTTCAACGAAACAGCGGGTAGCCAGAGCCAGCAGTT
>JAMCZD010000413.1 GCA_023473405.1 Candidatus Omnitrophota bacterium | reverse complement strand
TCCGATCTAGCCGCCGAGCTTGTCCATCACCAACTCAGCGGCGCCGGCGTCAATCATCTGCGATAGCACATGGCGTGATTGCACTACCACAGTCACCGCCAGGCCGCGCTTGCGCAGCCCAAATGCGGCCTTCATGCCCACCAGGCCGCCCCCGAGCACAACGGCATTTCGGGCGCTTTCCAACTTGCCACGGATCGCCAGCGCGTCGGCCATTGTCCGCAAAACAAACACGCCTTCCACATCTCCGGGAATATTGGGGGGCAACTTGGGCGAACCGCCGGTCGCGATCAGCAGCTTGTCGTAGTCTAACTTGGTCCCGTCGTCGCAGACGATTTGCTGGCCGGCGGGATCAACTAACTCGACCTTACGCCTCGGAATAACCTGCGCTTCCATTTGCCGGTAGTAGTCATCCGGACGAAAAAGGAGTCCCTCCTCCCTCACGGCCCCGGCAACGAAATAGGAAAGCAGGCAACGAGAGTAAATCCGGTCGCTTTCGGCCGATACCAGGGTGACTTGACTCTGGCGGTCATGCTTGCGGAAGGCTTCCAACGCACCAATGCCCGCTGCGCTATTCCCAATAATGACGATTCTCTCCTTCATGTCAAAAGGGCCTCGATTTCCTCCGGTTCGGCGAATACCAACGCATGCACGAGACAGGCCTCGACACACGCGGGAGTCTCCCGTTCGGGGCAGTGATCGCACTTAACCGCAATGCCCTGGGCGGGCACACGCACGATGGCGCCATAAGGGCAGACCATGAGACAGGACCAGCAACCTACGCACTTCTCCTGGTTGAACCGCACAACGCCCTCAGCCTCATCCTTGACGATGCCCCCGGCGATGCAAGCCTCGGCACACGCCGGCTCAGCGCATTGCCGGCACTGCAATGCCATCGATCGCAGCCGGACCTTGTCACCTCGTTCGTCCACCCACTGAACCCGCACGCGGTACTTGGGCAACGGATTCTCCTTGATAGCCGCCGTCAACTCTTTGGCCTGCGAATGCTCGACTGCGCAGGCGATCTCGCAGGACCGGCAGCCGAGGCAGCGCTCGATGCGGCAGAATACCTCTTTCATGCATTCATCGAATAACCGTCGAAGTTTCCAAACGAACTGCCTCTTGGCCCGGTAGCGGATTGCAGTATGGACACAACCCGCCTGGACGCGGCGTCGCGACGCGGCGCATTTCAGTGGCTTTCATGACGCAAGATTGTCACCGAGCCACGTGAAAAGCCAGAAAAAAATACTCCCCAGGCCGTAAATCCGTATATGGGGATGAGATAAAATCTTTGTTTCCTTGCCTAGCTTGGTGTCTTAAATTCGCTCACATCCCGCCGCGCACCATGGGTGCGATGCTATCATAGCCTGTAACAACACTCCGTTGCCGCTGCAATCCGCCCGTCACCTGCAACGCCCGGATGGGCAGCCGCGAACTCAAGGCCCATTGCGCCCTCACCTCTGACACGATGGACATGCTCAAGGCCCCCATGAGCGATATGCGCCTGAGCGCACGCGCCTACGACCGCGTCCTGAAGGTCGCCCATACCATCGCCGACCTGGCCGGTTCTGAACGCATCCTTACCGACCATGTCATGCAGGCCGTCCAGTTCCGGTCGCTGGACCGCCAGTTGTGGGTGTAGACTGCGAGACTAACCACTAACGTTCACTAATCTTCACCCAAAAGTGACTCTCCCTTTCGCCTGTACAAATTAGGATAAGTGTTTATGCGCTATGCCGGCTTAACCATAAGACAAAGCTCTTCATACTCCCAAGACCGCGGGATAGAGCAACAGTGTGTGCCTTATCCCGCCGCCTGGGGATTAAATGCGAAATTTGCTATTCAAGGTCCATACGTGCGAAAACCAACCCTGTAAAATCCGGCGGTAGCATTCGTCTGGTTCGAATCAACGAACAGAATCGGCGAATTGGTCAGGTTAAACTGCCGTAAATGTGTGAACGGTTCGCGCAGGTCTTTTGTGTAGTCAATGTAAAGCCAGCCTTTAACGCCATTTGGTGAAATGGACCGGCGGCTATCCCAATCACATTGGTTACACTCGGGGGCACTGACTCCGGCTTGTCTTTATCAATTCTCCAGCACAGGACGGTTTTGTCTGACTTAAGCGCCATACACTGAATAGAACCAGCGGGGATTGCGGTTACGTTACTCAGGCCAAAAGGGACATACCTGTTCCTGTAATCAGGTCCCAGTGTTGTCCACAAAGCCAGCGTTTTATCGGTCCTAAGCCCCAGACACTGATAACTACCGACAGCAATGAAAGTTACATCCGCAAGTTCGGCAGGTGCGTTAAAGTACACGTATAGGCCCACTGTAAGAACCTGACCACTAATGTTGGCTTTTGAAGAAGCCAATAGTTCCCTTCCGCTTGCCGTGAACGTCTCGGCGATGGCTGTAACAGCACAAGCGCAACTCAACGCTAACGTTCCGATTCTTCCCAGACTCCCGCATTTCAGTGAGACAATTAGGTTCAAAACTGTCCTCTGCTCCCGAGTCCAGTCCTCACGATCGACGTTTGGCGAAAAGTGAGGGCTAAACCCACCGTAATGAGTAAACTCAAGCTCTTCCACTCACAATCAAGGCGGAACCAACGGCTGAAAGCCGACCCGGTAAAGGCGGGCGGGCGCATTGGTGGCCGGATCGAACCAGACCACCGGGGAGTTGGTCAGGCTGAACCAGCCCTTGGCCACCTGCCATTGAACCGGTTCCCGCAGGTCTTCACAATACTCGATATCATGCCAAAACCTGGGGAAACCCGTGATCTGGATGTTGATGCCCGAAGGACTCGGCTCAACGTCGAGCCGGGGTTCTCCGACGGGAAGTTGCCCGACCACAAGCGCATAGTTAAAGTCCCTTGTAGAGGCTATCGCCACAATATTGGTAAACCATTCGGGTCCAGTGCCGGAAATTCCTTGGTACCAGGCTTCGATGTTTTGGTCCGCGGTCAGGACGAGGCTGCGCCAGCCCTTGGCGGCGATGGCCACCACGTTTGACAGGCCAACCGGGACATCGCTCTGGCCTTTGTCATTATAGCCCCAGGCGACCACCGTGCCGTCGGTCCTAAGCGCTAAATTGTGCGCTCCTCCTGCCGCAATTGCCGTGACATTGGAGAGACCGGGGGGCACGTTGGTCTGTCCTACGTTGTTATAACCCCAGGCGACTACCGTGCTGCTTTCAGTTAAGGCAAGGCTATGATATGTGCCTGCATCTATGGCACGGATATGGCTCAAGCCCTCAGGCACATTGGTTTGGCCATAAACGTTCCAGCCCCAGGCCGTAACGGTGCCATCATCCTTTAATGCCATACAATGCCTATAACCGGCAGCTATACTTACCACGTTGGTGAGTCCAGCGGGCACGTTGGTTTGCCCAGAATCATTAACTCCCCAAGCGACCACGGTGCCGTCGTCCTTAAGCGCCAGGCTGAATTGATTGCCCCCGGCGATCGCGACGACGTGATTCACGCCGGCAGGAGGAATGTTCCATGAATCATCGACCGCCACGGTCCCATCGGCCCGGAGGGCCAGTAAATGTTGATATCCCCCGTCGATAGCCACGATGTTGGTCAACGAGTCTCGAACAGAGGCAGCACCGCCAAAATAAGGATACCACCATCGGATGACAGTCCCAGGCGTTCTTTCCGAGGCGTGGATCAATGCGGCGGTTGTCTCTTCCAGGACCGCCGCACCCAGGCCCAGGGCCAATACCCAGGCAGTAATATGCGTAAACCATCGCGTATTCATGGTCAATTACCCTCGTTGGCGTTTATTCAGGGCAGGTCCAAAGAAGAAAAACAGGCCTGTTCAACCGATTCATCAGTATCATTGTAACCAATTTCGAACCATTGAAAACAAGTCCCGTTCCAGTGAAATATCAAAAAGCGCGGAGGCAATTCTTCGTCCGTAACGTTCTCCCCGGATTGGATTACCAGGAGATCACCGACAAAACCGGAAAAATACTCTCGGGAGACTTTGCGCAGATAATCGCCGTAGGGGCAGCACACATAAAGGTCTTGGTCGGCGGGGATTATCTCGAAGTCTTCCGGGTAAATGGGACCCACATCACCTTCGACATCGTCATAATTGAACACGTTGGTTTCGCCATTGGTATCAATGGTAAAGATCACCCCCAGGTATTTGCCTCCGGCAAGGATTTTGCCAGCCAACGGGCCGTATTTGCCGGGATCATTGGGCATCGTGATTACTCCCTCCAAATGGGTCTGGAGGTCCACTATCCGGTTGGTATTTCCGTAACCGTTGACTCGCCATACGCCACCGCCATCGGAACTTACATCACCAGTGACCACGATCAGATCATGATTGAAGATACCCGTCTGATCTACACACAGACTCCCTCGCAAGAGGTGAGCTTCACCCGGAAGAGTGCACCAGTTGGTATATATCGCTGAGCCGTTGGCGGTCATCTTCCCGATGACACCCGCCTGACCAGTCCCAAAGTACATCTCGCCTTCGGTGAAACCGTTGGTGGTGGTTTTAACTGTGGCCAACTTGATTTCTTGTAGCAGACCAGAACATGAGGGCCAATTTGTGTGAAGGCCTTCGTCGTCTAAACGAGCGAAATTGTATGGCGTGCCGGTAGCGTAATTGGCCGATATGATGAGGGAATCCGAGGGCTTATGGTAATCAATGCTCACGGAACATGGCACGTTGGTGACCACCTCAAATGGAGCGGGGGGGAGCGCGTCGTCGCTTTCAATGGTAACCGTGGCTACTCGCGGCGAACCTACGATGTAGTTGGCATTAAAATCAAGGCTCAACGTAACGGTTTCCAGCATTTCCACATCATCATCGTTTATCGGATGAACCGTGATGCACGCCGCATTCGTACCAGCCGGAATGATTACGGTTCCAGATAGCCCATCGTAGTCAGTGTCGCTGACGGCGGTGCCGCTCACCTGGTACGTAACGGTCAGTGAGGTATTGGTTGTGACGGACCGAGTAACCGTGAAGGTTCCGTTAACAACCGATCCGTCATAATTTTCTGACGCGGCGGGTTGGGTCGCCTCGATGGTCACCTTCACATTATTTGCGGCTGCTGCCGATGAGATGCCGAGGTAATGGTAACCGATATCCACATAGCCCGTGTCCAAATCCTGGTCAGTCTTCACTGTATAATTGGACAGTCCGGACTGGCTGGCCAACTGGCTTCCCGCGTCATATAAATCGGTATCGGTTTGGTACCAATCGCCGAACGGACCGGCGGCGTAGGTGAAGTCGATCACGGGAACATTGCCCGGCCCGCCCAGCGCCTGTATGCAGTTGCCGTAGCCGTTATAACCGGTAGTGTTGAACTGACTGTTACACGTCCCAAAGCTCACCCGGTCAAACATGTTGTCGTAAATGGCCCAGGGAAAGGTTCCGGTATTATTCTGAAGCTGCATGTTGCATCCGTAAAATAGATTGTTGCGCATTTTGACGCCTAGGCCGGTTTGATCATTGTTATAGCCCTGGATAAGGGTAATAGTGGCGCGGTGCACCAAGTTGTTGGTGAATGTGGCCGTCATGCCCCGGGGGTCACTGTAGAGGTAAGGGCGCAAATAAAACTGGCCGCCATTCAACTGGCACTCAGTGAAGGAAAAAATGCTGAACGGATAACTGCCGCTGTTGGCGATAATGACCTGGCGATAAATATTGTCGCTCAAATGGGAAATGTCGGTGAAGCGCATTCGGACCTCGGGCAAGACGCTCCAAGCACTGTTGATTTGCATTAGGTGCACCGTGCCCGTGGTGCCATCCAAGTTCACCGGTTGTTCCTGGACGGCAGGGTAACGGAACAAATGGTTGAATGCCACGGATGTCCCCTCGCTATAGAGCTTGGCCCCAGATTGCAGATTCAGCCCGTTAACGCCATAGAGGCAGACGGCAACTCCATTGGTCAGGGTCAGGGTAGCATTGGTCAGGTTCAGGCCTGTCCACGCATAATCAATCGGATCATTATGGTAACCACAGTCGGGCGCATCAAGATCGCGGATCGGACGGTCTGAGAGAGGGGTGTCGGCCACAAACGGGACGGTCAATAAAAGCGGAGGGAAAGTGGTCTTTTGTCGGATTTCCGACAGAAGGGTAGGATCAATGTTGATTGAACCTTTGTTCCTATACGTACCATCAACCAGATAATGGTAACCAGCCATGGAATGTTCAAATACTTGCCCATTGTCATCTGCAAGGAAGTCTGTTTCGTCTGTGTTTGGGGTGCAATTATCGCCCCAGTCCTCCATCGACACCAAAAGGCTGTTGGTTAAATTCACCGTCGCCTGGCCTATTCCAGCAAAAAAGTTCGTGCATTGATGAACGGTCAGATGCACACCATTTACGGTCAAATAATCGCCATATGCCAAACTGTCAATTTCATGGAACAGGTCGTTTTGCAGGTTGAAAGTGCAGTAAACGTATGACCAGAGCGGATTCCGGCATTTAACAAACTGGCTATGAGCCACCGTGACGGTCTCCACGCTTGACAAATAGACAGCCATATCGGCATAGGCAAAGCGCAAATAACGCAGGTTGCTGCCGTTGGCCACCGAAATGCCCCGCCCGTAATAGTTGGTCCCAGGATTCCCCGAACTTCCGGGGATTGTTGCGCCTACCGTGTCATCGCAATAACTGGTGAATACAGCCGGGCTATACGGGCCGGTCTGGCACTCGACTGGCGTTTGAACCCAGAGTTGGGCTGAGGTCGAATTGGTAAACTTGACGACCGTTCCGCCCTCGATCACGGTGTTGGTCCCGGTAAAGCTAGCCAGGTCTTTCACGTAATAGGTTGTGTCGCCTTTAAAGACGAAATTGGTGGCGCTGGTAACCAGTTGATAGTCCAAGGCTAACCCGGGTTGCGCCTTGAAGGCGGCCAGCAAACCGTCATACGACTTGGCCGCATTCCCGCCTGAGGCTGGAACCGAGCCGATGAGCGTAAATCGATCCAGCCCTAAATTGGCCGTGGGAGACAAGGGTAATGATTTTGGCAATGCGTTGGCAGCCATTCGGATCGGTTTGGGGGCGGTCCCATTCGACGGCGCGGTCGCCTTGGCCTGGCGCGGGAGCGACTCGAGCAGCGGTTTCAGTTGCTGAAACGGGACCGATTCCACCAGGAACGTGCGGTCATCGGCTTCGATCCAGCGTTGGGACACGGGCCGGGATAGACCATCTACCGTGTCGGCCACATACGCCTTGCCCGAGGGCGTTTGCATCGAGCCAAAGTCCAGGAACTCGTTCACCAGGTCCGGTTCGGCCATGACCTGGCGCTTTTGCGGATCAGTCTCGAGCGGCCAAACCGTTTCGGTCTTGTTTGGCGTAGGCGGCTGGTAAAACTCGGTCCAGATTTCAATCACCGTAGTTGCCGGATTCAACTTGAAAAG
>JAMCZD010000099.1 GCA_023473405.1 Candidatus Omnitrophota bacterium | reverse complement strand
GCTGGCGCGGCCTTTCTTTTTTGGACTTGAGGTCGGCAAGGATAGCCTGGGCGGTGTCGGGTTTCTCAGTGAGGATTAATTGCAAATTATGGCCCAAGGCTGCCTCGATTGCCGTTAAATGGCTCGCCGGGACACGGATCGAGTCCACCAATGCGCCCAGGGTTTCGGGGGCCTGCTTGAGGGCGGCCAGGGTTCCCGCGCTAAGGCCTTCATGCTCGGCCTGGAGCTGTTCGAGCACATTACAGCGGGAACGTATCCCGGTTTGTTGGCGGATCACTTCGTCCAGCTCGAGTGTGACCCCGTTCAACTCCTGTTGCAACTCGCCCAGCCGGCGGCGCTGCTCTTCGACGGTGAGCCGGCGGGTTTGCACGTTCATCTGCTCGGCCTGGAGGCCGGCGTCAAATTCCCGAACCCGAGTCTCGAGACAGTTCCGTTCTTCTTCGAGCTGGATTTTTTCGGCGGACAGCTTTTCCAACCGGATGGCGTTATTCTGTTTTTGCAGGTCCAGGGCGGTGATCTCGTTACGGGCGCGGGTGAGCTGTTGAGCAACGGCAAAGGCATTCGACTGGGACTGGCGGAGGGTATCCTGCTGGGCGCGCAAGTCGGCCTCGACGTTGCGAAGCGCATCTTGCCTGGTCTCGAGTGTCTGCCGGAGCTGTTCGATCGCGGCGGTCGAGCTGGCGAGGCGTTCGTTCA
This sequence comes from Candidatus Omnitrophota bacterium, assembly GCA_023473405.1. Classification (GTDB taxonomy): domain Bacteria; phylum Verrucomicrobiota; class Verrucomicrobiia; order Limisphaerales; family UBA1319; genus JAMCZD01. The sequence continues at coordinate 6,695 of JAMCZD010000099.1, read as the reverse complement.
CGGCAGCCAGTTCGTTCTGGGCCGCCAGGCAGCGTTCTTCCGCCTGGGCAATGTCGGCCAGGGCCTTTGCGTTTTGTTGTTCGAGCTCGCGCAGGCGCTCCTCGTTGAAGTGGATGCGGCCTTCGTGACGGTCAAGCTCGGCTTTGAGACTCAATCCTTGCTGTTGCCACTGGTTGATTTCATGTTCGAGCTCGGTCTGGCGCTGGCGGAGTTGGGCGATATGTTCCTCCGCGCTCAAGACCCGTGCCGAGGCATCCTCGATTTGGGTGCGGAGGCCTTCGGCAGTCCGGTGTCGTTCCTCGATTTCCGCCTGAAGCACATCGAATTGGTGGCGGGCGAGCTGGGTGTCCAGGTGTTCGAGTTCCAATCTCAACTGCTTGTAACGGCGCGCCTTGCCGGCCTGGCGCTGGAGCGAGCCGATCTGGCGCTTCACCTCGCGGATGAGGTCCGCGACGCGCAGCAGATTTTGCTCGGTGTATTCCAGCTTGCGCATGGCTTCCTTTTTTTGCGCCTTGAACCGCGTGATGCCGGCCGCCTCTTCGAAAACGATCCGGCGGTCTTCCGGCCGGCTCGAGAGCAATTGCGTAATGTGCCCCTGGGCCATGATGCTGTAGCTGTTCCGCCCCATGCCGGTTCCCATGAACAACTGCTGGATGTCTTTTAAACGGCAGGCGGTTTTGTTCAGGAAATACTCGCTGGCCCCGTCGCGAAACACCCGTCGGGTCAAGGTCACTTCGTCGTACTCCAGATCAACTCCAACCGCGCGCAGGTGTTCCTGGTCAATCCCGCCTATCGTCAGGGAAACCTCGGCCATGCCCAGTCCCTTCCGGTTGTCCGTGCCGTTAAAAATCACATCCGCCATTTCCCCACCCCGGAGCGCTTTGGCGGATTGTTCGCCCAGGACCCAGCGAAGGGCATCGGAGACGTTGGACTTGCCGCAACCGTTTGGGCCGACAATAGCGGTGATGCCCGGCATGAAATTCAAACCGGTCTTGTCGGCAAACGATTTAAATCCTAACATCGTCAGATTCTTTAAATACATGACCTTTTGAAGAAATCTTAAATTAATCCTACAGTAAAGCCAAAAGCCACAATATGATGTGGTCAATTGCCCATAAAGATACAACTAATGGATGCCGCCACCCGATGCGGGTGCTCCCTTTTCCGCCCTTTTCCCATCGGTCTCCATCGGCCCGAACCGGCAATGCCGCGTTCACCTCGAACCAATCCTTCAAATAGTCCATACCGGATACCGCAGAATACCCATGGCATTGCTGGAAATCAAAAACTTGCAGATTGAATTTGAAGTCGGCGGCGTTGTGCGGCGGGCGGTGGATCGGCTGAGTTTATCGGTGGAACCGGGGGAAACGGTGTGCCTGGTTGGGGAGAGTGGTTGTGGGAAGAGCGTCACGGCGTTGTCCATTGCGCGTCTGTTGCCTTCGCCGCCGGCGCGTTATTCGGGCGGGCAGATATGGTTGAACGGTCGCGAGGTGTTGTGCATGGCGAGGGGGCAATTGCGGAAGATTCGCGGCGCGGTGGTCAGTTACGTTTTTCAGAACCCGGCGGCATCGCTGCATCCGGCCTTTCGAATCGGGAGCCAGATCAAGGAATCACTGCGATTGCACCGCCCTCGAGAAGCGTCCGAGTTCGAGGTGGTGCGGCTGTTGAAATGGGTGGGCATACCAGCACCTGAGCTGCGCCGGAATGATTACCCGCATCAGTTATCCGGCGGGTTGCAACAACGGGCAATGATTGCGTTGGCGCTGGCTTCGCGTCCGAAGCTGTTGGTGGCCGACGAACCGACCACCGCGTTGGATGTGACGATCCAGGCGCAAATCCTCGAACTGCTGCACACGCTCAAGGGGACACTGGGCATGAGCATCCTGCTGATCACCCATAACCTGGGGATAGTGGGCGGCATGGCGGACCGAGTGGCGGTGATGTATGCCGGCCGGATCGTCGAGTCGGCGCCGGCTCTCGATCTGCTTAGGCGTCCCCTGCATCCCTACAGCCGGGCATTGATCCAATCTGTGCCCCGGTTGGGCAACCATGAGCAGCGCCTGGTTGCCATCCCCGGCCAGGTTCCCAGCCTCGATGCGATGCCCGCCGGCTGCCGGTTTCACCCGCGTTGTTCCCAGGTCCAACCCGACTGCGCGGGCAAGGCCCCGGTCCTGATCGAGGTCGAGACGCAGCATTGGGTCCGATGTCCCTATTGGGCCTTGCGGCCCGCGACGGGAGAACCAAAGGACGCGAAGTGAACCTGTTGGAAGTCAAGGAACTCAAGGTCCATTTCCCGGTCCAGCGCGGTTGGTTTGGCCGAAACAGGGATTACCTCAAGGCGGTTGACGGCGTCAGTTTCACCATCGCCGCCGGCGAGACCCTTGGATTAGTCGGCGAAAGCGGTTGCGGAAAAACAACCCTGGGCCGGGCCGTGGTGCGGCTGATCGAGCCAACGTCGGGCCGGATACTTTTTGATGGAGAGGATATTACCGAAATGCGCCGTTCAAAGCTCCGATTGCGGCGGAGGCATTTTCAAATGATCTTCCAAGACCCATACGGTTCCCTGGACCCGCACCAAACCATTAACCAGATTCTTGGCGAAGCCCTTGCTGTGCACAAGGCATTCCGGCATCCCGTCAACCGGCGGAACCGCGCGGAAGAATTGCTGCGGGCCGTTGGGCTCGATCCCGGGTGTCTCCTGCGTTACCCGCACGAATTCAGCGGCGGCCAGCGCCAACGCATCGGCATCGCCCGTGCCCTGGCGGTCGAACCGCGCCTGATCGTGGGGGATGAACCGGTCAGCGCCTTGGACGCCTCGGTCCAGGCCCAGATCATAAACCTGCTGAGCGATTTGCAACGGGAGCGCGGGCTGGCCTATTTGTTCATCGCGCACGACCTGGCGGTGGTGGAGCATATCAGCCGGCGAACCATAGTGATGTACCTGGGCAAGATCGTCGAGCTGGCCGATGCCAAAACCCTCTGCCGCGCCCCCAAGCACCCTTATACCCAAGCCCTGATTTCGGCCGTGCCCGTAATCGGTCCTGACTCGCGACACAAACGGATTCTCCTGTCCGGCGAGGTGCCCTCACCGGTTAATCCGCCGCCCGGCTGCCCGTTTCATCCCCGTTGCCCGATCGCGGAAGCGCGTTGCCGGCTCGAGCCGCCCGTCTTACGCGAGACCGCCCCCGGTCATTTGGCGGCGTGTCATTTGGCCAAGTAACAAACTCGTAGTAAACTACCACAATTTGCCTCGCGGCTCGGGCAAGGTAGCTGAGAGACCGCGCGCAGGCACGGGGAAATTCAACATGCCCTCGCATTTTAAGGGCTTATCAATGGTCGATTAGTGGAAGTCAGCACTATGTGTTTTCCAGCCAGCCGGTGCGCGCCGGAATTCTCCATTCAGTGTTGAGAACAGACCGTTTTAAGGAACTGAATGGGAGTAAGGATGGCAACACCAAATGGCTTCTCCAGGGCCAACAGGTCACGGTCGTTGGTAACGGTTGCCACCGCTCCCGCCCCCAGGTAACAATCGTCGTCGGCATCCCGAGTGCGCTGTTTGCCAGCGGGGCAGGACCAATAAACTGCGCGAGTCTCAAGAGACGGGCCAATTCCATCGCCGCGCTAACCGGACGGTTGCGGGAGCCGAGAATAAGCGGGATTTTGAAGGGGTCCCATAATCTTTGCATACGGCTTTCCTCTTCCCCTGGTGACTTGCGCCCCATCTGGATGAACCGGCGCTTGATTCTATCCTGGTCCTTTCCCGGTTGGCGATCATTTCCCAGGCTGAAGTTGGCGGCCTTTCGTCGAGACAATAATTGACTTGCCAATCGTTGAACGCAGTGTCCGGTCGCCGGAGTGAACTTCGTAATGATCGCCGTCCATATGCACATTGATTGACTGGCCCCGAAGCTTGAGTCCGTCGAGCGTCAGTTGCCGGGCAAAAGGCAGTTGACGCGGCTCGATCACGATGTCGCCATTGGACCGCGCGCGCGCGCCAAACACGCCGAAGATGATGCATTGCGCGGCGCTCACACCGTCGAACGCGCACTGCAACGGGGTGTCGCGACGATAATCCTTGCAGTTGGCGGCGATCGAGTCGCCCCAATACGGCATCGCGTCGCCCCACCACAACAAGCGCCCCATAATGTCCGCGGCAAGTCTCGGGTGCCCGGCCTGGTACAGCCGCTCGATGATCTGCGGCGGGAAACTGGCGCAGATGCCGCCGCCGCCGTTGTCAATATCGAGTTGATCGTATGCCGGGTCGCGTTTCGAGAGGCTGTGCAGGCCGTAGGCGGAAAGGAACTCGGCCTCGTTGAGGTGGCTGAGCAAGCCTTCCTCACACTCTTTGTCCAGTACCCCACTCCCGATGGGCTTGAACATCTGCACGGTGTAACGCGGTTCGCTCTTGCCTTTTTCATCCTCGAATCGGAACCAGCGGGCTGGCGCGTCCCATAGCCGCTGCTTCAACAGCGGCTTGAGCAGTTCGGCCCGGTCACGCAGAAATGGCGCCGGCTTGCCCGCGAGATCGCAGAGCGTCGCCGCGCGCAGGTAGTTCGCGTAGCGCCGCGCGTTCAAGTCGGGCATGATATGATTGTAGGCATAGCGCCGGCGCAGTTCGAGATGGCTGTTGGAAGGCCCGTAATCGATCAGCGCGATTGGTTTCCGGACGTCGTCACCGAACATCGCTTGAATGACCATGTGGTCCCGGACGCTTTTGCCGTCCACCGTGTCGGCGAGGAACGCCGTATCGCCCGTTAGCAGGACATAATAATAAGTCAGGCCAATGATCTTCTCCTGGTTGATCATGTACCAGGGGCCCTCGGCAGCGCCGGTAATCGGGTTAAAAAGGAAGTGTTTCAGCAGGTCCACCTTGAGGAATTGCCGGATGTGAGTCCGGGCGGACGCCGGATCGAACAAGGGTAGAATCTCCCATGCCTCGCCGAAGTTCCACAGGTAGTTTGCCAGACACCCGCCGTTAACACTGCCTGTCGAATAGTATGGATGCAGCACGAACTCCGGCAGGTCCCACCGGTTCATGAGGAAATGGACCAGGGAGCGATTGTACCAGCGCACCAGTTGGGCGTTGTCGCTTTCGAGAGATGGCAATCTTTCAAACACCTCCCCAACCCGCCGGGCGTATTCCTTTTTCGCCGACGCAATCGAACCGGCCGGATCACCAAGAATCTGGGCCACGCTCGCGGCGGCCTCGTCGCCCGAGCCGATTGCGATGACCACATTTGCCGACCCACTCCGCCGGGGCGGCAGCAAGGCGACGGCGTGTCCGAGATTGCCCGATACTTCCCACGACCAATCCGTTGAATCAATCGCCACCACAACCGCCAGTTTGCCTTGTCGCAGGCTCAGTTGCCGACCGCCGGCCTCAAGCGTCGTTTCAGTCCGGCTGAGGGGACGGGCGAAGCCCCAGTCTCGAACCGAATCCAGCCATCCGAGGGTAAAGAGTTCCAGCGGCACGGCGGTGGGGCCTGAGTTCTTGAAAGTGAAACATACGATGGCCGCTCGATGCCCGTAGACCATGGTTGTCGTGCTCGAGACGGCGACGTTGCCCAAGGCCCCCTCGCGCTCCACCTGAAAAGGGCGCCAGGTCCATTTCTTGGCCGGGACTTTTTCCCCATTCACCCGCCCGTCGAGCACGAAGTTCGAGCTGACGTACGGCGGCGACCACAGTCCTCCGATGCCCGCCACGTCGCGGCAGTTGATTCTCGCCGTCAGTTTTCCGTTGATGATGCCGAGGTCATTCTCGTCCTGGAGAATCCGCCGTCCATCCATGTCGAACACTGCCGTCCGGTCAGCCACCATCTTCGCCGGGGCGGCTCGCAACCATCTTCCCGTGTCGCAACTGAGCACCATGAGGCCGGCGACGGCGAAGATCACCATACGGCGTGCGGCGTGATTTTTGGCGCGGGTTATCATTCGATTTGGTTTTCTTTAGAAGGTGTTTTACCAGCGTCCCAGTCGCGCGTCGAGTTCCATGAGCGCATGCGGCCTCAGGGCGAAATCAACCAGGCCGGCCCCGCGACAGTGTTATTCAACGTGCCGAGAACTCTTTCCCATACTCAGTAACGGAGATTTTTGTAAGTAAATGGAATGGCCGGCAAAGGCTCTGGGTGCCAGAAATGAATTTGATCCGATCGCGCTTTTCGTCTCTCCATTATGGCCTCAGTGCTTAGTGGAAACCGATTGAAAATCGCGGATTTGGCGATCACCTTAGGGTGGCAAACCGAAGTCCAGCTTTATGTGCTTACAGACTACTCAGGTCAGGCCCTATCAAAAGTGGCATTGGGCCGGCGACGAAATCGTTCATGACACCATCATTCCGGCGTCGCGCTATGTTCCGGACACAAGGCCAAAGAAGCGTTTTGACATCGACATCCGCGAGTATCTTTCCATTGCCGGAAACGCGGTTGTTCGCAGGGAACTCCGCAACTTGATCGACGGTTTGCCTGCCGACGGACAAAATCGCTTTTTCATCGGTGCACAGGGCAACTTCGATTTTCGGGCTGACAAGATCACCCAACATTTTGGCCGGTTGAAGTACATACCCGTCGGCCGGGGATTCGACACTTGGATGTTCCCTGACGAGACGCTGGCGCGCGGCGGAGGCGATTGCGAAGACTTGGCTTTCCTCATGGCCGCCTTGCTTGAGTCAGCGGGCATCAGCCAATTCTGCATTCGGG